>NZ_CP033220.1 GCF_004006175.1 Parasedimentitalea marina | reverse complement strand
GTGATCTCGGTGCATGGCAGTATCATGACCCAGCGCGGCAGTCCCAGAAGGGGCAAGGCCCCGGAGACGCATCGCAATATAGATCCGGGCCTTTGCGGTGCGGCTGACCGCAGCCCTCCTCCCGGCAGCTTTGAATAAACCTTTGAATAAGAGCTGTTCTAAAAACGACGCACAATAAAATCCTTATTTTAACATCGTTGCTAGCCTATTTTCAAATGCTGCACCATAGCGCCAAACCTATTGCGGACGGGCGCATTGAAAACGGGCCTTGACCACCAGCAACAAGTGGCGGATGTCCAAGTCATGCCCGTTGCCCCGCTTCTTCAGCCCCTGTGCCAGTCCTTATTCTCATGGGGGTTTATAATGGCGCGCGCCACCTGGCTGAACAGCTGGAGAGCCTGGCAGCCCAGGACCATGTGAACTGGCGGCTTTTGTGCAGCGATGATGGGTCCAGTGATGGCAGCCAGCAGATCATTCGCAGCTTTGCCGGTCAAAACCGCCACCCGCTGGAATTGCGCCAAGGCCCTGGCCAGGGTTTTCCCGGAATTTCATGCAGATGATCCGTAATCTGGAGGAGAGCCCGGAGTATATTTCATTTTCTGATCAAGATGATATCTGGTTGCCGCATAAACTCTCCCGGGCCCTGACCGCGCTCTCAAAGGTCCCGGCCACAGTTCCGGCCCTCTATGCGTCGCGGCAATGGGTCTGGGAATCAGACACCCAACGCAAACGATTGAGCGCGCGGCTGCAGCGGCCCGCGGGTTTTCGCAATGCCTTGGTCGAAAATATCGCGACAGGAAACACCATCGTCCTGAATCCTGCGGCCGCAGGGCTGGTGCGCGAGGCGGCCCGCCTGACAGGCGATGTCTTTGCGCATGACTGGTGGCTCTATTTGCTGATCAGCGGTGTTGGAGGACGGATCTTGTTTGATGAGGAACCGGGCCTGCTTTACCGACAGCATGGGGCCAATGTGATTGGCGAAGGCGCAGGCATCCGGGCCCAGCTGCGCCGTAAATACGCCGTGATGCAGGGCGCCTTTGCGCAACGGGTTGGCGGTAATCTTCAGGCTATGCAGGCGGTGGCACCCTGCTGACGCCTGACACCAGATCGACCCTGGAGCGGTTTACTGCCGCGCGCCAAAGTCACCTTCCCTGTCGCCTGTGGCGCTTTTATCAAAGCGGTGTCTATCGACAGTCACGGGCGTCGCGCTTTGGCTTTGGGGAGGTGCCGCTCTTGGCCGTGTCTGACGCGCGTCCCACCATCCTGTTGGCAGGTGGCGATGGGGGCCCTCGGGTGTGCCACGCAATATCTGCATGTTGGCCCGCGCCTTGCAAGACGCGGCCGAAGTGCATGTGGTGAGTGAGGCAGACCGTGGTGGCTATGTTGATCTCAAAGCAAGTGGTGCCAGGCATCATGTTGTTCAGAGGTTGAAAAGCAGCTTGAACCCTGGCCATCTGTGGCGCGGATGGTGTGGTTTTCTTGGGATTGTGCAAAGCAGGCCCTGGTCTCTCGTCTGGCTGCATGCCCGTTTGCCTGTCCTGCTGGGGCGTCTTGCGCTGGCCTTGCGCCTCTGGCGTCCGGCACCGGAAACCCGCGTGGCTCTGACCTATCACGGGCTGCCTTTTGGACCAGGTCACCGGTCGGGGATGGCGGCGCTGTCGCGCCGGGTCGAGCAGGCCCTGCTTGCAGCCTGCCCGCCGTTGGATTTGATTTTTCTCACGGTGACCCAGAAACAGCGCATGGTCACCGCTGTTGGTGCTTCGGTGTTGCGGCGGCACCGCTGCCATGTTCTGCCCAACAGTTCGGATCTGGGGCCCCTGCCCCAGCGGCCTGACCCCGAACCCCAGGCCGCACATTGGTTCTGACCGGGCGTGTGGGTTATCAGAAGAACTATGCACTGGCCGTGCGCTTCTTTCCCACCTGCCCCAAGATATGCGGCTCATCCTGTGTGGTGGTGGCACCGCAGAGCCTGCATTCCAGCGCCAGATGCGCCAGATCGCGGGACCGGCGGCAGCCCGGCTGGAATTTCGCGGTGCCATGGCCGATATCCGCCCCGTCTTGGCTGAGGCGGATGGTTATCTCCTCACCTCCCGTTATGAAGGCACCCCGATCGGGGCCCTCGAAGCCTGTGAGGCGGGGTTGCCGCTGTTGCTCAGCCCATTCGAAACCGCTGCAGATGTGGCAGCCGGTCATCCCATGGCGCGGGTGCTGCAGCTGAGTGCTGAGAGCATGGATCAGGATGCCAAGAGTGCAGACCTCCTGATCCACGAGTATCTGGTGGCGCGGGAGCGGCACAGCACAGAGATCCGCGCGGCCTGGAAACAGCAGTGGAGTCGATCTGCTTTTGACAGAAATGCCCAGGCTCTGTTGCGCGAGTTGCTGTCGCCCCGCCAATAACCTATTGGGAACTGGCTTCTTTCAGGTTGCGATCGTGATGTTCCAGGGCTTCCTCGATGTCGCTATAGGCCACGACCTTACCCTCTTCCAGCACCACTCCGTAGTTGCACATGCGTCGGACCATGGGCGGAGAATGGGTCACTACCACGGCGCTTGCGTTCTCCAGCCGGGCTTCAAAAAGCTCGACGCTCTTGCGCTTGAAAGCCCCATCCCCGACCGAGGTCACCTCGTCGATCAGGTAGGTGTCAAAGCGGATCCCCATGGAGACACCGAAGGACAGCCGCGCTTTCATTCCTGAAGAGTAGGTGCGCAAGGGCATGTGGAAATGCCGTCCCAGTTCGGCAAAATCCTGTACAAAATCTACCAGCTCATCCGTGTCGACACCATAAAGCCGGGCCACAAAACGGGTGTTCTGCACGCCGGTCAGGTCGCCATGGAAAGACCCGGCAAAGCCGACTGGATATGAGATTGATCCATCCGTGAGCACCTGCCCCGAGGTTGGACGCAGGGTGCCCGCGATAATTTTGAGCAGAGTGCTTTTGCCGGCACCATTACGGCCCAGAAGCGCGACGCTTGCCCCGGTGGGAAAGGTCGCCGTGATATCATCAATGATGACTTTTTCACTGCCGCGTAAGGGCACAGTTTTCCTGAGCCGATCCAGATAAATCATCAGCGACGGTCGCGCAGGCTGTAGTAGATCAGCACCAGCAGAAGCCAGACAAACAGCAAAAAGACCCCAATCACAAGAAGCAGGATGGGGCGGTCAGGATATTCCGCACGCTCCGCCAAGGTTGGGCGGATATGGGCTGCCAGATAGCGGCTTTGTTTGCGGGCCTCTGCCTGAGCTGCATCATAAGCGGCCCAGGCCACGGTATAGGCCTGCTCGGAAAATTCCCGATCCACCAGAAGCCCTTCGTATTCGCCAACAAGATTGGCAAAGACTGTGGCCCCGGCAGCACTGCCCCCCAGCCCCAGCTTGCGCCGTTCAGCGGCGATGCGCTGTTCGATGACCACCACGCGGCGCCGCCCCTGAATGACCCGTGGATCCCCCTCGCGCGCATTGTCCATGAGAAGGTCCTGTTCGATCAGCGCCTCAGCCAATTGTTGCTGCAAGATGGTGAGCAACCCCATTTGGTTCTGCGTATCGATCGAGGGATCAACGATCTGGGTCCGGTTGCGGTAGGAGGTCATGGCGCGCCGGGCTTCTTTCAGGCGCTCTACGGCTGTTTCAAGCTCATCGCGGGCGTATTTGATCGCATCCTCACGCGCGATGGCTGAGAGATTATTGATCATGGTGTCGGATTCTTCGAGAATGACGCTGGCGATCTTGCGCGCCTCTGCCGGATCAAAGGCCAGGATGCGCAGGTTCAGAAGTCCTGAGCCGCTGTCGTAGGTGATTTGCACCATACGTTTCCAATGGTCCAGAAGATCCTCGATGCTGCCGTTGGGATCATAAGCAAAAACCGGATCCTGGCGCGTGCTGACCCGAGACCAGATCCCGCGCAGATCCGCCTTTTCATCGACCTTTCGTACCATTTGCTGGCTGTTCAGGTAGTCAAACAGGATGTCCGTGTCAGAAGAACTGGAGCCGGAAAGTTCGGTAATTCCGCCCAAAAGTTCGATGGCTGAACTGCTTTCTTCGGTCCTGACTGAAAATCCCAGATAAGAGGCATATTGGTCAGCGGCGCGTTCATAGAGATACCAAGTGGCCACCGCGAAGGGTAAAACCACGGCGAGCAGAAAGCTGAGGGCAATGCCACGGTGCCGCCCGCGGGTACGGCTTGCTGCGGCTGGAGGACGGATGTGTTGCACCGTTTCCACCTTAATGGACGGCGGTACCGGTCGGGGACTTTTGGTGGGGGCACCATCGTCGACAGGTTTGACTGGGGCCGGTGCTGCCGGATCAGTTTTTTTTGTATTGGTAGCAGGCATGTATCAAAGTGCCTTTGGGAAAAATTTGCGTTTCATTGCGGCGGACGATACAGTAGACCTCGCATCAAAACCAGAGATTAACCAACCCTCCCGATGAGTGATTTGAGCCAAGTACGCCTGCGGCCTGTTCAGCCGCGCCTGTCCAGCGGGCGTGCCATCACGGCCCTGATGCTGCGTGAAATGTCGACCACATACGGGCGCTCACCCGGGGGGTATCTTTGGGCGGTTCTTGAGCCCGCGGCAGGGATTGCCCTGCTGGTGGCAATTTTCTCGGCGGGCTTCCGTAGCCCTCCTATGGGGACCAGTTTTGCGCTGTTTTACGCCTCTGGGATGCTGCCTTTTACGATGTTCAATGACATCACCAACAAGATGGCCCAGACAATTCCGTTTTCGCGCAGTTTGCTAGAATATCCGCGGGTGACTTTTCTGGATGCGCTGCTTGCGCGTTACCTGCTGAATGCTCTGACGCATCTGATCGTCCATAGTATTGTTGTCGGCGCTATTCTTCTGGTAACCGATGCGAGCACCACGTTTGATTTCACCAGTATTGTCTTTGCCTATGTGCTGGCCCTGTCCCTTGCGGCTGGTTTTGGCAGCCTCAATGCCTTCCTGGTTCTGGCCTATCCGCTCTGGCAAACCATCTGGTCTATCCTAACGCGCCCGCTCTTCCTGATCTCGGCCATCTTTTTTGTATTTGATGATGTGCCGCGTCCCTATTCAGACTTCCTTTGGTACAACCCCCTCATCCATGTGGTGGGACAGATGCGGGAGGGGTTTTATCCGTTTTACTCACCCAACTATATTTCACCGATCTATATATTCTTGGTTTCGGGCATCACTTGTATCTTGGGCCTGTTCCTTTTGCGGCGCTATCATCAGGACTTTCTGTTCAGATGACCGGCGGGGCCTGTTCGAAGCAGGCTTTAGCGGCACCAGTCAGACAGATCCCAATTGAGGCGGGCTTCCAGCCTGCGGATATCCTTGCGGAAAACCGCAGTCAGCCCGCGCCGTATCACAGGATGCATGGGCGCGTAGCTTCCGGTCCTGACCGCTGCAGGGGCTGGCTGAATCATTTCTGAAACGCCAAGGAATCTGAAGACCTTGCTGAGGGTTGCGCTGTGCGCGTTGCGCAGGTCTTCATTGCGCAGGATCAGGCAGTTTTCTGCCGGAAACAGCCTGTGTAGCCGAGCAATCTGAGCATCATAAAAACTGCGCTGAATATAGGAATAGACCGGATGCTGCCCATGGGTTCGCAGATATCTTGCTTCATGGAGCAGTGCCGGTAGAAAACCGCGACTCTCTTTCTTTTTTTTCCGTTCCATACCCCAATGGGAATAGGCTCTGTCGACCGGATTGCGCAGAAGAACGATGAGTTTCATATCCGGGTTGTACTGCTGGATCGCAGGCAGGCAGTCCGCGCGATAGAGATAAATGGGAGTGACATCACCGGTGCAGAGGCTTAGGGCCTGCGGTGTGTACATGGCATGATACAGGTCATAGTCTTTGCGGGCCGCTGCTGCGCTGTGCTTGTTAAAGAAATGGGTTTCACTGCCGCCGTCAACCAGTCCGATGTCCGGATGTTGGCTCAGGAAACTGCGCAATGCGGTTGTTCCAGATTTTGAGCCCCGGCAACAACGAAGTTGACCATGGGTTGAAATTCAACTGTTGCGTCCTGCTTTTCCACTCAGGCTGACCTCTGTCCAACTGTGGCTGAAGGGGCAACCTGACTTGGTGGTCCCGGTCGCTCGTTAGGGCAAGATCCGTTTGGGTACCACAAAAATGGAATCCTGACCACCAGGCACCCCAGGCAGGGGCATTTGGTGGTCAGGATTTAGGCCAGACCTCAGAAGATGAAGTCACTCGCGTCCAGATCAGAGAGTTGCACATTCAACAATGTGATGGTGCCAGCGCTGCTTAAGCATTGATGAAGGCATTGGCGCCGGACTGGGTCAGGTGATTGCTGGTCAGATCGGCAAAGCTTGTGATTGCCGACAGGCCGCTCAAGTCCAACCGCTCTGCATTGTCAAAAGCGTCAAAATCGGTCACCCGATCTGCGCCGGTGCCGTCGGTGAAGACAAAGATATCGGATCCGTCCCCCTGCAAGCAAATCAGCATGGGCGCCGCCGTTGAGCGTGTCATTGCCAAAGCCTCCCAGAAGGGTATCGAAACCGACGCCGCCATCAAGACTGTCATTGCCGCTGCCGCCTTCCAGACGGTCTTGGTTCTGGTCGCCAAACAGCGTGTCGTTGCCGCTGCCGCCAACAAGGCGATCATTGCCCCATTCCCCACAAGCCGGTCATTCTGAGCGCCACCATTCAGGGTATCATTGCCCAACCCACCAAACAGGCGGTCAAGGCCGTCCCCCGTCAAGCAGGTCATTGCCCAGGCCGCCGTACAGGCGGTCAGCGTTCTGATTGCCATAAAGCGTGTCATTGCCCGCCTCACCGGACAGGACATCATGGCCCCACTCGCCGTACAGAATATCCCCTGGCTGCCACCGTACAGGGTGTCCTGGCCAGTGCCCCCAAACAGCCGATCAGTGCCATCGCCACCATAAAGCAGATCATCGTCAAACCCACCATACAGGCGGTCGGCATTCTGATTGCCATTGAGAGTATCATTGCCATTGCCGCCCGAGAGCACGTCGTGCCCCGCTTCGCCAATCAGCCGGTCCGCCTGGTTGCCGCCGATCAGAGTATCCTGACCGGTGCCGCCAAAGAGGTGATTGAGGCCGTCGCCGCCATTGATGCTGTCATCATCGAAGCCGCCGAATATCCAGTCACTGCCCAGGCCGCCCGACAGGGTGTCGTTGCCATTGCCGCCCGAGATGACATCATTACCGCCATTGCCGCTGATCTGGTTGCCCACGCTATTGCCGGTGAGGGTGTCATTGCCAGACCCGGCCAGGAGGTTTTCGATCACCGTGCCGCGGGCAATACCGACATTGCCAATCAGGCCGCCAATATTCGAGAAGCTTTCTCCCAGCAGGCTGACGCGGTCATGGGTGGTGGAAAAGGACAGATCCACCGTATCGGTGCCACCCTGATCATAGATCGTAAAGGTGATCGGATCGCCGCCATAGACACTGGAGGTGGTGCCCGCCGCAATCAGGTCAAACAGCTGATCCATATAGGTGCCCAGGGCACTGTTCGCACCGTAGATGGTGTTACCTGCGGTGGCACTGTTGGACCCCGGCGCCCCATACAGGTTCTGGATCGCCACAATATCCGCCATCATCGTCGAGACAATGGCTGCATAGCTGGCATTGGTTGTCGTGTTTTCCGTCTGGTTAAAATAGGACATCACCGAGATCTGCCAACTGTCGTTGGTGAAGGTGTCATCGACGCCATAGGTGGCACTGCCGTTGTAATCGCCCTGGTGTCCCAGTCCCAGCGCATGGCCGATCTCATGTACATAGGTGGAGAAGGAGTAGCTGTCGAGGGCGGTGCCGTAGCTGCTGAGCCAACCGGTGCTGATATTGACGTTGGAAGAGTTGATCGTGGTGCCGCTGGTCGAAGAGGTCGCGTAGGCGCCGCTGTCATTGTCGTCAAAGGTCATCTGGGCAGAGCCGCTGGTTTCGACAAAATTGATATTGGCCACCGTTTCCCAGGCCTCAAAGGCCCAGCGGGCCAGTTGCTGCCCGGCTGCTGTCAGCCCGGTGATATTCACCGAAATCTGATTGCTACCGCTGGTATCAAAACTGCGTGGACTGCCGCCCCAGAAGCCGTGGGTCAGGTAATCGGCCAATTGATCCAGCGTGCCTACCGTGCCCGGCGTCGGCGGCGTCGTGCTGCCGGACACCGACATGCTATAGGTGCCACTGTACGAATCCGCATAGGCCCCCGCGGCGATATAATAGGTGCCGGTGCTGCCGGCGGTGTAACTCACCCCGGAATTCAAATTTGATGGATAGCTCACATCATCATTGTAACCGATCAAGTTGCCGCCGGAATCGTAGAGCCGCAGGAAGGGATCACTCAGTGAGCCGCCATTCAGGGTAATATCATAGGTCTGGCCTGCCGTCAGAGTGATGGCCACCCAATCGCGATCACCGGCTGCGCTCAGCGTGCCGTTGAAGGTATCGCCCACGGAGATCGAATAGGCGGTCGCAGTACTGGCGGCCGCATCCGCACCCTCGTTTACTGTCGCCATGATAGGCCCATCAAAGCCAGTGCCGTCGGCATGGCGGTCAGGATCAAAATTTCCGGTTACATTACATATTTCGCACATCGTCTAAATCCATTCATTGATAGCAATAAACTGCATCAGATTACTCGTTTCAAAACGTCCCGGATTCATTCCGGAAGGTTTGCAGGGCCAGCCTAAAATCTGGGCTGGCCCGTATCAGGCCCCGGGCAAAGCCATCATAGACTGTGGCAGAGAGCGTGGCGTCGATGACGTCAAACCTCACCTCAGGCCCCTGTTGGCGCGCCGTGACGCCGTGTTTCCAGCTGAGGCGCCCGCTCATTTGGCGGGCACTGACAACTGCCGCGTCCAGGGCCACCAGCATAGGCGTATCATCTACCGGAGTAGCAACCCGCCGGATCACCGCACCTGGGACCTCTGCGGCCAGGCGCTGCACCAGTGCCAGACACAGGCTTTCAACCTGCGGCGCCGTAACAGCGCAGTGCAGGGTGACAACCGGGCGGGCCCGCTGCTGGCTCATGGCTGTGCTCGGCCCTGAGGCGATCGTCACTGCCAGGATTCCAAGCAAAACAGCCCGGCCAGCCGAACATGTTGAAAAATCGCATCTTACACCCCGCACCATGTTTCAGCCTTTCATGCTGCTCGCATCTTGCCAAACATACCTGCCCCCATTTCATTCATAGGAATTTCATAGGATTCGGGCAAGACATGCCCATGTGTTGAGACGCGAAAACTTGCTGCAACCATAGGAAGAAGTTACGGAAAAGAGCCGATTTGCGCGCCCCACAGGAAGTCCTGCACTTCAAGGCGAACCGCAAATCCTCTTGATCTCTTCGTCGCTCAGCCGCAGGTCGGTGGGAAAGGCAATTTCGGGTTCTGGTGCGGGCAGGGTGGCAGCTAGCTGTGGGCTGTCCTTGGCAAAGGCCTGATTGAAAGCGCTAAGGTCCACTGTTTCCCAGGTCGCATGAGGGGCGACCTGCTCGGAGAAGGCAGGCGCATTCTTGAGGATCTTGGCGGTGAATCTGTCCCGCGTCTCGGTGCTGAGCCGCCCCGCCGCCAGCATTTGGTTCAGCCGCAGCATCAGGACCGAGCATTCATCCGACACCGAGACATTCACCGCCTTGGGATAGATCAGCGTGTCGCTGATCTGCAGCGGCAGGCGGCAGGTTTCAAAGAAGGCGCGCACAAAGGCCTGATTGTCCTGCGGGGTATAAAGCGCGGCGGTGGTATCCGCAAAGAAGTTGCGCCAATGGGCCATCGACGGGTCATAGCAATAATACGAGATCCCCTGATTCAGCTCTTCGGTGGCGGTTGCCAGATAGTCCGGCAGGCTGTTGCTTTTGCGTTTGCCCTTTAGCAGCTGCTTCCACATCGAGACCGCATGGCTGGCCGGGGTGCGGAAATGACAGATGATCCGGGTGTCGACGGGAAAGACTGCGCGGACTCCAGCAACCATGTCACGGGTATTGCACCAATACAGGTTTTCAGACGAGATCAGGCAGTGCGGCAGCTCCGAGATGCCCCTGGCGATCAGGGCGGCGACCTCGTCGTGACAGGGGTCGTCCAACCCGCGAAAGAAGTTGGCGATGTGTGTGTGCACCTTGGCGCCACTGCGACCGGCAAAGGTGGGGATGTCGATGCCCTGCGCCCGCAGGGCATCGCGGTTCTTGAGCAGGAACTGCTGCAGCAGGGAGCTGCCGGTCTTGTGGGTGCCGATATGCAGGACAAACTGTGTCATGGGGCCTCGGAAACTCTCTCTCCGGTTCGGGGGCTACCCTGCCTGGGTGCCCTGATAGCGCGGATCGGCATTGCGGATGGTGCTGGCGGCGATCTCGGCGGCGCGTTCGGGGCTGACCGGCAGGCCACTGAAATCGGCCAGGGTGGTGACCAGGGTCTCTGGGTGCTGCAGGGCCTTTTCATAAGACAGCAGCAGCACCGGCGCTTCGAGCCGCTGGATCTCCTTTATCAGTCGGCGATAGCCCTGTTCGGCCCGCTCCAGCGCCTCGAGCTGTTCGCGCCCCATCGACAGGTTGTTGCGCAGGGCCACCGCCAGCATGTCGCGGAACACCACCACAAAGCGGGCGCCCTGCATCAGCGGCACACAGCCCTGCATCTGGTTGCGCAGGGCCGGACATTTGAACCCCCAGCGCGGGGTCTGGGCACTGCGGCTGCTGCACAGGTCGGCAAAGGCGTCATGATCGCGTGCCTTGAGCTGCTTCTGGATCACCTTGTCTTCGCAGGTTCTTGGCGTCAGCCGATCCCACATCGGCAGGCCGATTTCAAACAGGGTGCGCGCCAGCATGGTGGTGCCCGAACGGCCCAGCCCGGTGGCGCCGATAGTTGCAACCTCGCCGCAGGGGGCGTCGTTCAGCACGGTATAGCCAGGGTTGGGCTGTGCATTGCTCATCTTGGTTTGGTCCTTGTTGTCGGGCACTCGGCCTAGCCTGTTTCAGGGCGCAGTGGGGTAGTCAAGCGCGGTCAGCTGGGGGCTGTATTTTTCGTGGAATTCGGCAATCAGCTCGGGCGGCAGCAGGTCCTGGAAATTATAGGCGCGCCGTTTCCAGAAGAAGGTGCCGTTCTGCGCTGTGCGCCGGTCCGCGCGTTCATAGATTCTGGAGATCTCCTCGGCGCTGGCATCGATCTGCAGAAAGTCCAGCAGGGCGCGGATCCCGGCCTCGGGATCCGCAAACAGGTCTTCATAGCAGATTTCATGATAGGCCAGATCGATGCAGGCCGCCTGCCAGCGCTGCCGGTGCAGTGACAGTTCGCCCGCTGGTCCGGCGAACCAGGAAAACCCGTCGGTATCGCGAAACTGGTCGATGTAATGGGAAAACTCGCCATCGGCGATGATCTGTTCCACCGGCTTGATTTCCTGATCGAGAAAGACCTGCGCCTTTTCCTTGATCTTGGCATAGTTCAGCGCCGACAGCAGCACATCCAACGGATGGCGGCGGATGGTGATGGCGCCGGCGGTGGGCAAGGGGCAATTGTCCATCCGCGCATGCCCGGGGTGCAGGTGGGTCTTCATCAGATGCACCGCCTGACCACGGATCTGGTAGTGCGGGATATCGCCGGGCCAGTCCTTCTGGAACGAGGGGATGGCCTCGCCGCGTTTGGTGCCCTTGGGCGAGAGGATATTGGTCAGGATTTCCCGCAGCCAGGTGTTGCCGGATTTGGGGTAGGAGGCCAGCCAGATCACCCCGGTCGCGGTTTCAGCAGTGGTCATGTCACATGTCCCATCGTGGTTCGGGCCGTTGTTGTACGGGCGGTGGCGGCATCAGCACAGGCAGTCGCCTTCATGACGCTACTGCCGTCATTGATCTGAGCCTTTTCTGTGGCTGCCATTTCACGCGCCCCTGTTTGCAATGTCATTCGTCTTCACTCGCCGTCCCTGGGCTTGTCCGCAATCTTTAAGATGTGGGGTTGGGTGCATTTCGTGCATGCTCATCCAGTGCTGCCTTTGCCCCTTGTGGTCGGGAGCCAGAGCGAGAGCATTTCTGAGATGTGTGAGGGCTTCATCTTCTTGCTGCATGTTCATCAGCTGTTTGCCCAGGCGCCAATGGTGATCCGGAACCGAGCTGTCCAGGCGTAGGGCTTCACGGAACATATCCAGGGCTCTATCGTCCTGCTTGAGACGCGCCAAGCCTAAGCCAAGATAATATGTGGTGTTGGGGTGCTCTGGGTTCAGTTTTTGCTATCTTTAGTTGCTGGACAGCTTCATTCGCTTGTTTGGTCCGAAACAGGGCAACACCCAATTTCAGATGAGCGTTGGCAAGCTGTGCGGGGCGCAGCTTGTTGGAAAAGCGATAGAGCAGACTGCTCAGATTGGTAATGGCAGATCTGAAATTCCCATCGGATAGATTTTGTTTGGCTTCCAACAGCAGGCCACTGCGGGTGTTGGACTTTTCCCGGTCTCGATCATTTTCTGGCCGCGGCTCCTCAGCTTTAGACAGGCTGACGCTGGGGGCGTATGCCGCTACGACAGTTGCCATAATGTGTTCGACCATGGGCCGTGTGACGTGAATGTTGTCGGCCTCATATGCCGCCGCCCGCTCGGACAGGGTCACCATTTCATAGCTGGGGAAGTAATTGACGTTGTCATGGCGTGCATTGAACACTTCGGCGGCGGCCCGTTGCACACTTTTGCCGTAGGTGTTGGCGATCAGTGCATCAGTTCCGGTCATTGTGGCCTTGAACGGAACCGGAGATACCGTGATCAGCATTTTGAAGTCAGGATGCCCGTACCGGGTGATCAACCCATGGATTCGCTCCAGGGAGGCAACGATTTCATCAAGATCCAACGTTCTCAGCTGAAAGCGCTGGGGTTCTTCCTTTATGGCGAAGGCAGGAGGCATGGCATTCAAGAACATCTCTGTCTTGCTGTCGTACCAGGCTTCAACAAGGCCAAGGGTAATGACGACAATCCGGCATTCTGGGAGCCGAGACATCATTTTGACACCATCCGGCGTCGCTCGGTTACCCGTTCAAAACTGACGGGGGGCAGGTTGGGCACCATCTGCGCGTCATGCCAGGTGTCTTCTCCTCCGCGTAGAAAAAAATCTTGAAAGGGGATGCCGACGTCTTCAAATCCCCAGCGGATTTCGTTTTCCATCGAATGAACAGTGTATTTGTTTAGGATGCTATTGGCGGTCTGCCGGATCCGTTCTTCCTGCGGAATCTCGATGTCGAGAGCAGGCAGTGTAAATCCCAGCGAGGCCAGACGTTTTTCAATCTCCCGTGCAAAACAGGAGCCGATTGTCAGAATCTTGTCAGCCGTATCAAAGCTGAAGGTGGGGGTGACCGTTACATCGGCAAAACCAGTCAGTCGGGTTTCGTTTTTACGCCGTCCATCCGGCCAGCGGCTGCTACGATTTTTTCGAATGTTTTGGGAGGCTTCTTGCGAAGAGAATTGAAAAAGTGACATTGGGTTTAACCTTTATCCGTGTTTGATCGCTGGTGTTGCGGCGTTCAATCTCATCCCATCATATTCCGGGCTTTGAGTTCGGCATTGGCCTGGGCCAGCAGGTCTTCGGGCAGCGGCTGGTCCTGCACCCAGGTGGCAAAGCGGTTCAGACCCTGTTGCAGGTCGATTTGCGGCTCCAGGCCCAGAACATCATGCAGGCGGGTGATGTCGGCGGCGTTGTGGCGGATGTCGCCCAGCCGGTACTCGCCGGTGATCCGGGTGTTGGGGGTGGCGTCAAAGGCGCGCGCCAGCGCCGTGGCCATCTCAAGCACCGAGGTGGCGCGGCCCGAGCCGACATTGATCACCGTATCGGGCGCCTTGGGCGCGCCAGCGCCGCTGCAAAGGCCGCCGCCACATCCGAGACATGCACGAAGTCACGGCTTTCCAGCCCGTCCTCAAAAATCGGCAGTTCCAGCCCGCGGCGGATCTTGGTCGAGAAGATCGACAGGATGCCGGTATAGGGGTTTTTCAGCGACTGGCCTTCGCCGTAGACATTCTGCAACCGCAGGATGCCGTAGCCAATGCCGGTGCTGTCACAGGTGATGCGCAAAAGATCCTCTTGCATCAGCTTGGTCGCCGCATAGATCGACGACGGCGCGGTGCGGTCCTCTTCGCGGGTGGCAACCAGCTGCAGCACTTCGCCGCTATCCGGGCAGGTGGGATCCCACTGGTGGCTCTTCAGGGCGGCGGCACTGCGCGCCGCCGGGGTCAGACGCTGACCGTCCGAGGCGCGCAGATAGGCGCCTTCGCCATAGACCGACCGGGATGAGGCCAGCAGCACCCGCTGCACCGCATGGCCGGGGGTGGTGGCCAGCACCTGCATCAGCTCGGCGGTGCCCTGCACGTTTTCCTGGGCATAGCGGCTGATTTCATACATCGATTGCCCGGTGCCGGTTTCCGAGGCCAGGTGCACGATGGCCTCGATGCCGTCGATGGCGCGGGCCAGGTCTTCGCGTACCGTGACGCTGCCGCGCTGGAACTCCAGCCCCGGGGTGGCATTGAGCCAGCCGGTGCCTTCAGGCACCGCGCCGTGAATTTGCGGGCTGAGGCTGTCCAGAATGCGCAGCTCGTGGCCCTGGGCCAGCAGCGCGGGCACCAGATGAGAGCCAATGAAACCGGCGCCGCCGGTGACCAGAATGCGTGTCATTCGTATAATCCTACCCGGGTTGGTCTGTGTCAGAGGCGGCAGCGGACCCGGCCGTCGACGCCTTTTCGGCCAGCAGCGCCTCGTAGGTCTGGCGCACATGGCGGGCTGATAGCGCCGGGCCAGTCGGCAGGCGGCATCGGCATCGGCGATCTGATCCCAGCCCGCCAGCAGGTCCTGACGCAGGTCCTGTTGCTGATCCGGGGTCAGCACATAGGTGGTCTTGGCGCGCTGCTCCAGCCCCTCGGGCCAGTCGGTGTAGTAATAGACCGCCAGCGAGCGGCGGCTGACGTGCTCGGGGCAGGCCAGCGGCTTGGGGTGACCATGCCACGAGGTTTCGGTGGTGCGAAACAGCGCCGCAGTGTTCAGTGTCGGTGCAACCCGTACCGGTTCGCCGTCCAGGTTTTCGGACCACAGTTCAAGCTGGCCGTGCCAGTCCTCCTGCCAGTCGGCATTGAGATAGAGGATCAGGTTCAGGCAGCGGTGCTTGCCGGTCTTGGGGTGAAAGTTGAAATCGGCATGGGTGTTGAGAAACCCGCCGGTGTAGATTTCATGCAATCCGCCGCCTACCAGATCCGGATCCGGATACAGCGGTGAAATCCCGGTGAGCTGTTCCAGAAAGGCGATGAATTCGGGGCCCAGGATCTGGTCGAAAAACTGCTGCTGGGTCTCGGACATCAGGCTGAGATCCGGCACGCCGCGCTTCTGTTCGACATCGTGATGGCGTTTCAGAGGTTTGCTGATCTTGGCCATGACGGCGGGGAAATCATCGGCAATCTGCTGCGCCCGGGGAGCGCGAGAAAGCCCTCGAAGGTGCAATAGGGAAACGGGTCAGCCGCAGCCCAGGTCTGCTGAGCGGCGGAAAATTGCTGTTTCAAACGGTCATAGTCAATCATCGGCGGCGATCCTCCGGCTGGGTCTGCGGGCTGTTCTGGAGGCAGGCGGGGCCTATTCGGCAGCCTGCTCCGAAGCCTGAGTGCTGGCGAGATACATATCGCGTTCTGTGCGCCACTCGTTTCCAAAATCAACGTCTTGCCAATTCTCAAACCAAGGGCCGCCATTGGTGTAATGCACGCACATGGGCATTTGATCCGGCTTTGCATATTCCCCTTCGAGGAAGTTCCATTCCAGATCCAAAGCGCCCATATCTTCGTCTTCCAGCCAGTTGAACCGGTGCAGGTAGGCGGGACTGGAGGAATTGACCACAGCCGGTGTCAGCGCCTTGACCTTGGGATGAGCCCCATTGAAGGCCATGAAGGAGGACCAGTTCTTGCGTGGGTAGGTTGTTTGCTCTTTACCGTCCATCTTGACAGCATTGGCCGGTGTGTAATCGTGCTGCACGCAATAAAGGGCCTTATCGCTGGACACGATATCGAGCAATTTGGTCACATCACCGGAGAGCAGAAAGTCGCAGTCGACAAAGATTGACCAGCCATCATGCGCCGCAAGATAAGGCGTCAGGAAGCGGGTGATCGAGAATTCGGTCGTGGCTTTGTCTGCGGTCCTTGTATAAAGGCCCAGTTCTCGTAGCGTTGGCTGTTTGAGTGGGTAAATCTCCACATCACCGCGGGTGTGGCGGGTGATGGAATGGCGACAGACCTGCCAGGCAATATCTTCCCGGGAATCCCACCCAACAAAAATCTTCAATGTCTTCTCTGTAAAATGCGTCATAGCAGTATACCCTTGAATTGACAGCGAGAGACCCCACAAGGCTTCTCTCTGTCCGCGCGCCGCTGCGTGTTGCAACTTGGCATGCAGCCTGTATAATGTTCTACGCTTGGCTTTGCGAGGGCAATTTCATTATTTCTTTCAGGTCACCCCCTTCCACTTGAACCGATTGAAATTGACGTATGTCATTGATTTGAAGTAATATTTACTTCAAATGCACTTGCGACTTAAACGTAACCACGGAGAGCTATATGCCTCAGGATAAGATGGCACAGGATGCCTCGGGAATTTTGCGGACAGCCGCCCGGGTGCTGGACATCGAAAGCACCGCCATTGCCTGTATGAGAGACAATCTGCCAGCGGATCTTGCACCTGCTGTGCGCTGCATTCTGGCCAGCCGGGGCGCGTGATTGTGTCCGGCATCGGGAAGTCAGGCCATATTGGCCGCAAGCTGGCAGCCACCTTGGCCTCTACCGGGACAACGGCCTATTTTGTGCATGCCTCCGAGGCAAGCCACGGCGATCTGGGCATGATCACCAAGGATGATGTCTGCATCCTGATCTCAAACTCTGGGGAAACCCGCGAGTTGAGTGATCTGATTACTTATACACGTCGGTTCAACATTCCCCTGATTGGCATTTCCAGCATCTCGGACAGCACGCTCATGCGGCAGGCCGACCTGCGTCTGCTCCTTCCGGGCGCACCGGAAGCCTGTGCAATCGGGATGGCGCCAACCACGTCGACAACCCTGACTTTGGCCCTGGGGATGCTCTGGCGGTGGCTTTGATGGAGCAACGCGCCTTTAAACCAGAAGAGTTCCGCAACAATCATCCTGGGGAAGCTGGGTCTGCAGCTCGCCCAGGTGCGCCAATTGATGCATGAGACCAGCGCTCTCGCAGCCGTGGCGCCAGATCTGCCGATGACAGAGGTACTGATCCAGATGAGTGAAGCTGGTTTTGGGATTGCCTGCGTGGTTGCAGACGGGAAGGTCGCAGGGTGATCTCGGACGGGGATCTGCGCCGTCATATCGACAGGATTACGGACCTCACGGCCTGTGAAGTTGCGACGTCTAACCCTAAAACCGTTGGCCCGGAGATGATGGCAGCCCAAGCTTTGGGACTGATGAACGAAAGCAAGATCAATGCTCTGATCGTCGTTGATGCAGACAATGCACCGATCGGACTTTTGCGCATACATGATTGCCTCAAAGCTGGTCTTGTGTGAGACCACAAAGGCCGTTTAAAATGGGCTGGTTCAAAACCAGCCCGCACCAGAAATGCCAATTGCCCACAGAGCACCGGCAAGGGATGAGTTGGAGTCTCGATGTCTGACACAGATGAACATTTAGCAACGCTGGCCGGTTTCGACCCGGACTGGTACAGTCAAACCTACCCCGATGCGGTTCTGTCTGGCCTGTCACCGCAGCAGCATTACCTGCTGATCGGCCGCGTTCTTGGCCGTCCGGGTTTCCCGCAGCCCCGCAGCCGGAGCCCGTGAAAACCACAGTGCTCAGCCCCCATGCTGCGGCTCAGAATTTCGGGTCTGGGGAGGTCCTTGCGATTCCGGGGCCGATGTTGCGCAAGACAGTCCAATCATTGCCGGGCCTGACCAGACAACGCTGGAGCCCCTGTCCGGCCAGCCTGCTGATCAGCGACCACATAATGTTGGCTATACCGCCTTGTTTGCCGCCTCTTATGAGCTGGGCCGCTTTGCCTCCCCGGAGGAGGCCACAAAGACATGCGGACCGATCTCGACCTATGTCCAGATGGTTGCGCGCGACTTGGCGAATACGGCCCAGGCGCCGGTCCTGAAGTCTCCGGACAGCCCAGAGGAAGCCTTCTTGCCTATGGACGGGGCAGTGAGTTCCCCGGTCGCTGGCTGCTTCCTGAAGGGGCGCGCCTGTATTGAGAACATCTGGTTTGCGGATGAGAGTCGCTTGCGCTTTGTCTTCACCGGGCAAGAGGACAGCTCTGATGAGGCGCCAGGAATGCTGCGGGCCTGGCAGGCGGATCCCCTTACCCCCTCCGTTTTGTTGCCGTCGGGAGCGCCAGTCTACCCGTCAAGGGCCCGGCATTCCTTGATGTTGCTATGATCAATCCCTTTATGCCGGTCCTCCTTGAGTTGTCGGACAGTTTTTCTGTGACACAGGGCTATGCGCTGATCACCTTCCCTTCGCTGTTGCGGGGCGGGCTGCACGCAGTAGAGCGGGCGGCGCACAGTCTGGCCAGCAACCCGATGGATGAGTATTGGCGCATCAGCCAAGCCCTGCTGGGCGAACTTGCGGCAGGCCCGGCCCGATCCGGATTTGCGGTGTCCCGCCTGGCTGTGCGCACAGCCGGTGCTACCGGTGCAGAACGGCTGTTCTCTCCCGCATTCCGGGGCTGGCTGAAAACGGTCTTTGGCCTGGGGCTGACTGCAGTTTCTGCACCGCAGGATAAGGCCGAAACCCCAGGGCTGGAATGGCTGCAGGCGTCTCTGGATCCAGAAGAGGGCCATAGTCGCGGTACCGGCATGACCCTACAGCTTCCCTGTCATGGCGTGCCCTCCCTGGCGGCCCTGGTGTCCCGCCGCATGGCGCTGCCAAAGGTTATACACAGGCCCCTGGCCCGTATCTTGTGTGCAGCAAAACCAGTCTGAAACCCCTGTGGTCCGTTGCGCTGCCCCAGTCCCACAGACCGCAGGCGGACCAGCCGCTGCTGTTGCGCGCAGACAGTGGTGCGACCACCCTGGATGATGCCCAGGCAGACGGGCATTGGCTGGCACCGCTGCATCTGGCTGTGGTCTGCCACCCGGATCGATCTCCAAATGATAGCCGTAATCTCTTCCCGGTGGCGCCAGATGCCCCTATATCCCCTTGTTAGAGACTGAATTGTCGCTGACAGTGGTGTTGCAGGCCTCGGATCCAGCACTCTCTGAAAGGGCGCTTTCTTCGCTGCTACCGCAACAGGACATTCATGTTGGTCAGGTCCTCGTCCGCCCGGCGCGCTATGCTGGGGATGCTGAAATTGCCAGGGTCATAGAGATTGCCGAAGCCCTATTTCCGGGCGGGTCACCTGCATAGCCCCTGACACTGGCACCCTTGGCGATCTTGACGCGATCCATGGCGCGGCAACCTTCGACCACCTTCTCATGCTGGACGAAGCCGTCGCCCTGCTGGACAGCCGCTTCCTCGCAGTGCTGGGGGCTGAACTTGAGGCTGAGCCTGCCGCAGGTTCGATTGGAGCCGCTCTGCTGCATGAGGATTTACGGGGGAAAGCCACCACCATGCAATTCGGGTCCGCAGGGCTGTTTCCTGCTGCGGTCTCTTTCTCTCTGCGCCTCGGCTGAATGTGGTGGAGCCGGATGTCCTGGATGCCCTGCCCGCCTCCACCTATCCCGTCCTGGCCAACAGTCTTGCCCTCTGCCTGATCCGCAAAGCCGCGCTGCAGGATACGGTTGCAGCCCGGGCCGCCCTGCCCGGCGCCAAGGATGTCGATTTGCATTTTGGCCTGTCCTGCCATGGCATGGGCTGGCGCAGCCTCTGCACCACGCTTGTCCGGGCGGGCACAACCCGCCCCGCCTCTGGCAGAGATCAAATCGACCCACTTGGGCTGGCCTGCATAGCACCGGCACGCTGGGATGATCTTTTGCAGTCGGTGACCGTGCTGCGGGCGCTGAAAGGATAAAGCTATGCGTGTAACAGTGGTCATCCGGAGTGAAGAGATCCGTCATTCGGCGGGGGTGCGCATCCGCTTTCATCGGATAAGCCAGCATCTCGCCAAACAGGGGGTGACGCTGAACATCACATCGATCCAGGATCTGTCTACAGCGCGTAAACACAAGGATGACATCTATATTTTCTCAAAGTGTCATGAGGCCAATGCCATTGTGCTGGCGCGCAGGCTGCGCCAGCAGGGATGCATTGTTGGCATCGACGTCTGCGATGATTATTTCAGTCAGCGCCAGGACTGTCGCTTTGTCCATCTGCGGCGCTGGCTTCGGGATATCTCTGGGACTCTGGATTTCATCCTGTGTTCGACGCCTTTGATCTCTCAGCAGCTTACCCAGCTTATCCCTGATCTGCCCTGCCATATCCTGAATGACCCCTTTGACCATTTCAAGACTGACAAGCTGACCCGGACCCTAAAGAAAAGCGGCGCGCGCCCGCAGCAGCCGGATTTTTGACATTGGCTGGTTTGGCATGGGAGATAATCCTTATTTCAGCGTCGGACTGGAAGATTTGCATGCTTTCTCGCAAGAACTGGCACGGGCCCGCGCCTTTGGATTTACGCCGCATTTGAGAATCCTGACCAATCAGCGCGCTCTGACTTCGGACCGCATTGAGCTGCTGGCGCGCCTGCCGGTCCCTGCCACCCTGGAGGAATGGAGTGAAGCCCGGGAGGCCGAGCTCATCTCCCAGTCCCTGGCTTGCTTTTTGCCCGTCAACGCACAGAACTTCAGCACCGTAAAATCGCTTAATCGGGCGGTGACAACCCTGACCAATGGCGGTCAGGTCCTGTCCAGCGGCTTCCCGCTCTATGACCCTCTGTCGGATTTCGTCTACCGGGATATTGCTGATTTGCTCCATGATTTGGAGGCCGACCACCTGAAGCTTCGCGGGGACAGCCTCTCAGATCTAAAGCGCCTGATGTCTGACCTGAGCGACCCTGAAACCGAAGCTTGCAGCCTCACGGCCTTCCTGCAAACCCTTCCAACGCCTGCGCCGACGGACACCGAAAAACCCATTGCCGTCCTGCACGGATTGCACCCGTCCGGCAACCTGCACAAGGCCGTGCGTAAATTGGGCGCCCTTTCCGTGGCGGCGCCACAGACCAAGCGGACGCTCAATTTCGATGTCGCCCTGTCTCCGGGCGACGGGGAGAATGGTGTGGAGATCATTTTCTCTCAGAAGGCCGGCAACCTTTTGAAACCATGTTATGCGGCGCGTCTAAAGCAGATCGGCGAAATCGGCGGCGCTCCTGTGAGCAATCTCTGGCTCGCCAAAGATGAAATGCCAGAGAGCTGCCGGGTTGTCGCATTGAGCGCACCTCTACGCCCCTTGAATGAAATGGCCCGCTATGGCGCTGAACTGCGCCGCATGCGCGCCCTGCTGGCACAGTTGTTTGAAGAGCTTGACGTGATCCTGGCCGAAAACCGCTCCCCCTATATGGAAGAGGCAGATCTGATGACTGCCGTCCATTCTGTCTGAAAGGTTCAAGATGCGTTCTGCCCAAGCCGTTTTCGTTTTAATCTTTACAGGATGTGAACATCCTACGCGGCCTCGTTTACCTTGCCCGGCAGGAAACAGAGGCCTCTCTTTGCTTTCTTGTGACCAAAGGGTTCGTCAAAAGAGACAGCCGTGTCATCTGGCAGAAAGAGCTCGCTGCGATGGTGCGCGATACCGGTGCGGAGATCCATCTCATCAGCGAATCCGCGGATGTTTGACTGCCCTGCAAGGCGGTGGCGGCATTTTGATCTCGGCCAGCGAATCTGATTTGCCGGAACACCGTGAAACCAGCGCCATCATGCGGGCGACCCCTCGTCCTTTCTCAAGGTGACCCTCCAGCACGGGCTGGAATGCGTGGGCTTCCGGCAAAGCCGGGAACATAATATCCGCCATGGTCGTGATGTGGGTTTCAATGCCGATGTTGTCTGTTCCTGGCTTGCCCCACACCGCCTCTCTGCCACGCGGGCATCTGAACGCGCCAAAATCATTGTGACTGGCCCGCCAACACTGCTGCAACGGCGCCGCACCCATCCTGACCACCCGCCTCTGACACAAGCGCTGGTCTGCGAGAACATGCATTCCGCACGCTTGCAGGCCACTGGCGATCACAAGGCCTCCTTTATGGAGACCTTCTTTGATTTTTGCCGCCGCCAGCCCACGGGCGAGGGGGTTACGCTGCGACCGCATCCGGGCGGGCAATATGTTCTGAAGAACAATATCGCCCTGCCAGAGAATGTTGCGCTGAACAATCTGCCGATCTACGACGTCAATCTGCCAGGGTACGGATACGGCATTTCAGCCCCGTCCACGGTTGTCTTCGACATGGTGCTTGCTGGACTGCCCGTCGGGGTTTGGCGGGATCCCGACGGCATCATGGATATCGGAAACTATGCCGGGTTGGCACAGATCAGCGCCGTGGACGACTGGCTCAACTTTGCGCAAGAGTGCCGCCACAACCACGCGGCCTTGGTGGCACGCCAAAATGCTTTCCTGGAGCGGCAGGGGGTTTTGATGGACCCCAATGAGATTTACCGCCGCTTTACCGCCCTGCTGCGCAATGCGCTGGCACAGTTCCGCCCCGCCGCACAGGTTCCGGCCCCAGCCCCGTCTCCTGCCGTTCCGGCGAAGGCCGGGAGCCTACCGCCTGCAGCGCCACAGCGCATCCTGTTCATTGCCAATGACACGATTGCCACCCTTCAACTCTCTTTCCTCAAACCGCTGCAGCCCTGGTTTGATCAGGGCAAGATGCAGTATGACATCATCACCGAAGCAGAGATGACGCAGCATTTTGGGGCAAAGCGCTTTTCCAAAACGGCCGGAGACTGGCTGGATCAAAGGATCAGGGCCTTTGCGCCTGATCTGATCCTGTGCTGCCGGTATAGCGGCCCGCATGCGAACCGTATTCTCATGGCCGGCAAAAAGCGCATGATACCAGTCGTCTATCACATCGACGACGATTTGCTGAATGTGCCCCGCGAACTGGGGGAAAGCAAATGGCGCATGCACAACAGCAGGGAACGGCTGCAATGCGTGCGGCAGTTGCTGGATCAGGCCACCATGGTTTATGCTTCCACGCCGGGGATGTACCGCCGACTGAAAACCCTTGGCACCCGCAGCCCGATCTTCTGCGGTGGCATTTACTGTGCCGCCGGGTGCTGCGGCCCGCAACCATGGGAGGCGTGCAGCGGGTTGGCTATATGGGCACTTCAAGCCATATGCATGACCTCCAGTTTGTCCTGCCTGCGCTGGAGGTCTATCTGGATCGCAATCCCAGAGTGATCTTCGAATTGTTCGGGCTCAGCCCGGTGCCCGAGGTCTTGGCCCGCTTTGGTGACAGGGTGCAGATCGTCCCCTCCGTCAACAATTATGGCGAATTCCTGAAGACCTTGGCCGACAGGAAATGGGATATCGGACTGTGCCCGCTGGCCCATACGCCGTTCAATGCGGTCAAAGCCAATACAAAATGGGTCGAATATACGGCCTGTGGCATGGCGACGGTGGCCACGCGGGGGCTGGTTTATGATGACTGCGCAGCCGAGGGCGGGGCTGTTGGTGCATTCCGAAGAATGGGCAGATGGCCTGCAGATGCTGACTGACAATCCTGAAATACGCTACCGCATGACGGTTGATGCGCAGACCCACCTGATGCTCAATTACTCTGAGAACAAGCTTCAGCAGCAAGTGTTCAACGCCCTGGGCCAAGCCCAGAAAATTCACGCTGAAGTGGCTGGAAAGCAGGCCAGCACCCCCGCTGTGGCATTTGATGACGCCGGGCGTATCCTGTCTGCGTAAGTCCGCCAAAAGGGTCTCTTGCGGCCAGTACATTGCACGCTACCGCAAAAAAATCCTTAGCGCGGTCGACTTAAATCAAAGCTTAATCTTTTGGGCTAAAATGTGGCAACCCCGGCATACCGGAGACTGCCACCCCCAAAGGCGGCAAGGAGATGAGGTCAAGCTCATCCCAGTAAGTGCTGCTGCCATCTAAAACACGGCAATGCACAGGGCAGGATCGCAACGGAACCTGTGCCGGCGACTATCGCCCGCTTTTGTCGAGGACCTCAAGATGAAAACCCGATTGGACAGAGACGTCAGAGAGATCGGTGGCCCTCTCGTTGTGGCCATTGCAGATGCGGCAATAGCCACCAATGGCTTGCCTGTTGTCCGCAGCAAGCCGGGCCTCCAGGCACTGATCTACAATAACGACCTGATCCAGGGCGGTGACGGCAACGATACGATTTTTGGCGGCGCTGACAATGACACGCTGCTGGGAGACGCGGGGCATGATAATCTTTTTGGTGAAGACGGCGCCGACAGCCTGTCCGGTGGCCGGGATAACGACCTCCTGTCTGGCGGCAGCGGCAATGACCACCTGGATGGGGCCCAGAACGAAGACCGGCTATATGGCGGCGTTGGAGATGACACTCTGCTCGGTGGCGCCGGCTTTGATACCCTCTTTGGTGGCATTGGCGATGATACGCTTCATGGCGGCGCCCAGGCTGACCAACTCATGGGCGAATGGGGCAACGATCTCCTCTCTGGTGGCGATGGCAACGACACGCTTTGGGGGGCTCAGAACGAGGACCACCTGTTTGGCGGTGCAGGAGACGACTGGTTGGACGGTGGTGTTGGCCTCGACCAGCTGTTTGGCGGCACTGGCAACGATACTCTGATCGGCGGCGCCCAGTCGGACCGGCTCATGGGCGAATGGGGCAACGATCTCCTCTCTGGCGGCAGCGGCAATGACCAGCTGGATGGGGCCCAGAACGAAGACCGGCTATATGGCGGCAGCGGCAATGACACCCTGTTCGGCGGCGCCGGCTTTGATACCCTCTTTGGCGGCATTGGCGATGATACGCTTCATGGCGGCGCCCAGGCTGACCACTTAACTGGGGAATGGGGCAACGATTTCCTCTCTGGCGGCGATGGCAATGACCGCCTGGAGGGAGCTCAGAACGAGGACCACCTGGAGGGCGGTGCAGGAGACGACTGGTTGGACGGTGGTGTTGGCCTCGACCAGCTGTTTGGCGGCACCGGCAACGATACGCTTTATGGCGGCGCCCAGGCTGACCGGCTCATGGGGGAATGGGGCAACGATCTCCTGTCTGGCGGCAGCGGCAATGACCGCCTGGAGGGGGCCCAGAACGAAGACCGGCTATATGGCGGCAGCGGCAATGACACTCTGATTGGCGGCGCCGGCTTTGATACCCTCTTTGGCGGGGACGGGGCGGATACCCTGATCGGCGGCGCCCAGGCCGATAGTCTCACCGGTGGTGGGGGGGCGGACGTTTTTGTTTTCCATGATGGTTTTGGTGCGGATCAGGTGACGGATTTTGACGCTTCAGATACTGCGGAACAACTGGATTTGAGCGGGGTGGCCACGATCCTGAATTTCGCGGATCTTGCGGCCAATCACATGTCCCAGTCAGGCGCTCATGTGGTCATTGACGCGGGCAATGGCGATAGCATCACCTTGCTAAATGTGCAGCTCTCCGATCTCGATGTGAGTGACTTCATATTCTAAGTCATTGCTCTGTTGATCTGATCTCGGGGAAAGACTGGTAGCCTCAGCCGTTTCCAGGCAAAGACATGATGGCCAAAGTGGCACGAGCTCTCTATTCTGACTGCGAGCACAAGCCCAAGCTTAAAACGCGCTCATAGTCATCAGCTACCCGTCCGCAAAGGCTTTGTCTTCAGTGATCATCTCTGCTTATCCTAAACGTGTCTTCCTTGCCCTTCTGATCCTTGGCGCGCTGGCCTTTTATTTTGGACCGGGTCGCGCTATCCGGCCCTCAGTGAAAAGGCCATCATGTCGGGCGCCATTCAGCTTGAGGACCCCTTGAGCTTTGAGGCATGGTTCCCGCTGGAGGCCGACATGGTGCTCTGGCAACGTGTTTTCTATTCAACGCTCAACTGGCTGCACACCAACCAGCAGGGGATGACTTTTGGTATCCTCTTTGCTGCCGGATTCATGACGCTGTTGGCCTATCTGCCGCGCAAAAGTTTTCAGGGTGGTTTTGCCAATGCCATGCTGGGGCTGGGGATTGGAGCGCCGCTGGGGGTCTGCGCCAATTGCGCGGCACCCATCGGCAGGGGGGTCTATGCTGCGGGAATGCGCGCGGAGACCGCATTGGCCGCCATGGTGGCCTCGCCAACACTCAATGTCGTGGTGCTGTCGATGTTGTTCTCCCTGATGCCTTTTTATATGGCCGTCACCAAGCTTGGCCTCAGCCTGTTTGTAATTCTGGTCGCGGTGCCGCTCCTGTGCCGCTGGCTGCCGCAGGTTCAACTTGGCGCTTCACAGGACATCGGCGGGAAGATCCAAGCAGAGGTGCAGCCGCCGAAACGGACCTCCCAGTCTCCTGCCTGGAACAGTCCCGCGCTTGCCGCGGTGCAGCCCGACGAGAGTTTTATCGCTGCCATCCTTGGGGTCGCCCGGACCTATCTTACACATCTTTGGTACATCATCCGCCTCACGGTGCCGATGATGCTGCTGGCTGGTCTCCTTGGCGCCCTGGTGGCCACACTCTTTCCCCAAGACCTGGTTGTCGATCTCGGCTTTGGTATTCTGGCTTTGACGGCGCTAACCCTGATTGCCCTCTTTTTGCCGGTGCCCATGGGGTTTGACGTGGTGCTTTGCGGTGCCCTGTTCGCCGCTGGGCTGGCCCATGGTTATGTCATGGCCGCACTTTTCACCCTGGGCAGTTTCTCGGTCTATTCTGCCATGATTATCAATCAAATGCTGGGCTGGCGTGCCGCCACGCTGATGGCCGCAGCGATCGCCACTCTTGGCTTTGGGGCTGGAATATCTGCGCATTATTATCACAGCTGGCAAAGCCAGCGGGCACTGGAGCACCTGCTGCAGGGGGATCTGGCGCCAGGTCTCGGCGCACCCGCTCCACAGGGGGTGTTCTTTGGCGCAGCCCAGGCCGCCACCCTGCCCCAATCCGCGGCTGCAGATACGCCCCCGATCACAGTCGTCCCCCAACCTTTGACATCACCGTCCCCCCCTGCGGACACCCTGTTCACCCGGGTCGAGGCTACCACCTTCGGGATTGATAAGCCGGTGGAATTCTCCATGCGCGACATGTGGCCTCCCTTTTGGGAGGGGCGCAGTCTGGCCACCGGCGACATCGACAATGACGGTGATCTGGATCTGGCGGTGGCCTCCTCGGAAGTGGGGCTTTATCTCTATACCAATGACGGGGCGGGAAACTTCAGCCGCCTGCCACTGGATCTGACCCCGCTTGAGGGGGCGCCGATCTTTAACGCCGTGCTGGTCGATATCGACAATGATGGCTGGCAGGATCTCTTTCTGGCGAGCTATCTGCGCGGCAATTACTGGTGGCGCAATAATGCCGGGCACTTTGACCCTGAGGCCCTGCGCCGGGTGGCTGGAAACCCACAAACGCCCCTTGCCATGGCGCTGAGTTTTGCGGACCTGGATCGCGATGGTTTTTTGGATCTTGCATTGGGCAACTGGGCTGCAGGGTGGTATCGCCGCATTCCCGGAGAGGAATCGCGCAACCGGTTGCTGTTCAATCCTGATGGCCAGCTGGACGGCACCCGGTTCACCGATCTGCCGGGCCTCCCCGGCGAAACCCTGTCGCTGCTCTTTACCGATTTTGACCAGGACGGGCTGAGTGATCTGATCGTCGGCAATGACTTCGACATCCCCGACTATTTTACCGGGGCGACGGGAAGGGCGGGCTCAGCATGATCACCGAACCCGAGGGGCTGATCCCCATACCACCACCACCACGATGGCCGTAAAAGCGCCGACTTGTTCAATACAGGCTACCCCGCGCTCTACCTGGCGCAGATCGCCGGACGCTCCTCCGGGGTTTCTGAGCGGCTAAAGATGCAATCGCTGGATCAGTATTGCAGCACCATCCAGGATCCAGCAGCCAAAGCGACCTGCGAAACGAATATGGCGATCAAGCGCTGGTATAAATCCGGCAACCGCTTTGATCCCTCTTATGCCGGGCGGTGCCAGCAGATGTCGGGGCGCTATCAGGCAGAGTGCAAGGCGATGCTGATCAAGGATTTGGCAATTCAAAGACGCGACCCCTCGCTCTGTGCTCTGATTCCCAAAGACCAATGGGTGCCGCAGGCCTATTGCGACTTACATTTCAAACCCACCCGCCAGCCTCTGCCCGCAGAGATTGCCGTCAGCCACCGCCAGATCCTGCGCTCTAATGTGCTCTTGGAATGGCAGGGGCATCTTACGGCGATACCGCGACGACGCGCGGCCTCGAAGTCGGCGGCTGGAGTTGGGATACCAAAGTGGCGGATTTTGACCTGGATGGCTGGCAGGACGTCTATATCGTCAATGGCACCTGGGTCCCCAACGAGGTTTCACCTTCCAATCTGTTTTTCAAAACAACGGTGAGGGTGGTTTCGCCGAGGCCTCGGATGCGGCCGGGCTAGAGGATTTTCTGATGACCGCGACTGCGGCGCAGTTCGACCTGGATGGGGATGGAGATCTTGATTTGGTGACCCATCCGGTCAACGGACCGCTGGCGCTGTTTCGCAACACAGCCCAAGGCTCGAGACTGGTCGTGGAGCTGGAGGATCTGACCGGCAACCGCGCGGGTATTGGCGCCCGGATCACCCTGCTGAACGCAGATGGCAGCGCGCAGATGCGCGAGCTGCAATTGGGCGGCGGATTCATGAGTTTTGATGCACCGCGGGCTCATTTTGGTTTGGCGGGCGCGCAACACGCCGCCGGTTTGCAAATTCTCTGGCCCGATGGCGTGCAAACCCAACTGAAAGGCCCTCTGTCTGCGGGACAGCTTTATCGGATCACCCGACACCCGCGCCCAGAATAGGCGATGATTCCTCTCTCCGGTGTGCGGGCGACCCAGAATGCAGGCCAAATTGAGACAGTTTTAAAAGACTAACCAAAAGTGTGTCTATTTGAAAATCCAATCATTGCCGCGACGGCACCTTCTTTGTAACGTATAAGTTGGGTGCCTGATCATTCTGGTCAAACACCACCAAAATTAAAAAGATGAATTTTTCGGGGACATCATGACACTTGTTCTGCAGCGTATTTTGCGCAACTTCTCTGCCTTCCTGTTTCTGCTGCTGCCTGGCGTTGCCTTTGCCCAGGGCGCACCCAGCTTCACGGCCCTGTTTTCTCCGGATTCGATCTCTGCAGGCAATAATTCATCTCTGACATTCACCATCACCGAGATTGCAGGCAATCCAGCAGAAACCCTGGCCTTTTCTGCCACCCTGCCCACCGGCGTCACCATTGCCAGCGGTAGCCAGAGCAACAGCTGCGACGGCGTATTCACCGCCACAAGCGGCAGTGCCAGCCTGTCTTTAAGCGCCGGACGCCTGGGCGCCAGCCAAAGCTGTGTTATCACGCTGCCTGTCACCTCCACCACAGTGGCAGCCCATACCTTTACCAGCGGTGACCTGACCTCTGATCAAGGGAATAGTGGCAGCGCCACGGATATTCTGACCGTTACCGCAGCCAGCGGCAGCAACTACAACAAATCCTTTAGCCCTGCGGCAGTCGACCCCGGCAGCGTCAGCACACTGACCTATACCTTTGACATCGTTTTGCCCGGCAGCCCCGGCATTTCAGATTGGCGCGTGCCCAGTTTCACCGAAACCCTGCCGGCTGGTTTGCAGTTCCCCGACCCGACAACCACCACCAACAGTTGCACAGGCACCCTGACGGTTGACCGCGACGCGGGAGAACTGGACTTTACCGGGGGTACAATCACCACTGGCGGCACCACCACCTGTACCATCACCGTGCAGGTTCAGGGCGTGACCCAGGACAGCTATGATGTGGAGAATGATCTCATCATTCGGGATGCCTTTAGCACCCTCATTTCTCAGGACACCGCCTCGGCCGATCTAACGGTTAACCCCGGTCCGGTCGATGGCATCGACCTGATTAAGGCCTTTGATGTCGTCCAGGCGAATGCCGGATCGACTGTGACACTGGACTTTACCCTGACCAATACCAGCCGTGACGACAGCGCCACCAGCATTGCCTTCAGTGATCTTCTGGATACCAGCTTCCTATCCGGTACCGTCTTTGCAAGCCTCAACAGCAATTCCTGCGGCGGCACGGTGGTCGGGACAGGCACCGACACATTTGATTTCTCAGGCGGCAGTCTGGCGGCCAACGGGGCCAGCTGCACCATTTCCATTGAAGTCGACCTGCCAGCAGGCGCTGCCGATGGGACCCATACCAATACCACCACGGCAGTGACCGGACTGATTGGCAGCACCCCGTATACTGGGGATACCGCCAGCACCACGCTGCGGGTTCTGGGTCTTGATGCCCAACCCCCGTTTTCAGCAAAGCTTCACCGATGATCCGGTGGCGCCAAGTGGCACTGTCACTCTGCGCTATGAGCTCAGCAATCCCAATCCCGGCCAGATCCTCAGCGATATGACCTTTATCGACAATATTTCCGCGATTACGGGCAGTACGGGCATTTCGATCAATACCGTGCCCGGCACCGATCCCTGTGGGGTGAGCAGTAGTGTGGCGTTGATCTTCATCGACGACGATGTCTTTGGCGTTGAGCTTACCGCCGGGACCCTGGCGGCCAGCGACAGCTGTAGCTTTAATGTGACGCTGGATATCGACAGTGATGTGGCGCCGGCAGACTATGTCTCGACCAGTGGGGACGTGACAGCCACGGTGAGCGGCAATACCGTCATCGCCTCTGGCGCAAGCGATACACTACAGATCGAGGGCGGTGCCAATCTCAGCTTTGCCAAAGAATTCACTGAGACGGTCCTTGGCGCGGGTCAAAGCACCACGCTCACCTTCCTCCTGACCAGTGCCCCAGAATCCCCCAGTACAGCCACCGGCCTCACCTTCACCGATGATCTGAGCAGCTTTCTTGCGGGGGCGACCTTCAGCACCAACAGCGACAACTGCGGTGGCAGCCCGGTGCTATCGGCTGGCGATACACTCCTGACCTACAGTGGCGGCTCTCTGGCCCCCGATGCCAGCTGTACAATCGATGTGACCGTTACGCTTCCGGGCAGCCTGACCAATGGCACCTATACCAATACCACCTCGACGCTCACCGGCACGGCCGGCGGTGAATCCCTGGTGGTCTCTGCCGCCAGCGATGACCTGCAAATTCTCACAGCAGAACCGCTGCAACTGACCAAGAGTTTCTCTCCTGCCGAGGCCCTGCCTGGCGAGGCCGTCACCCTAACCTATACGCTGACCAACCCGGATCCGACCTTCGCTTATGCGGTCTCCGTCTTTACCGAAAGCTACTCCTCCGCCTTAGGTAGTCTGGCCGCCACCTCTATGCCCGCAGGCGGTTTCTGCGGCGGGTCAAGCACAGCCTCGGGCACCACCTTTGGTATTTTCGCGTCCCTGGACATTGCGGCGGGCGACAGCTGCAGCTTTGATGTGCCATTGCTGGTGCCAGTCGGAGCTGCGGATGGCAGTTACAGCAGCGTCACCTCCAGCATCAACGCAACAGTGGATGGCAATGCGGTGGTCCTGCCTGCTGTCGGCGCCAGTTTTTCTGTAAATTCTGCACAGGTAGAACTGAGCAAATCCTATAGCGATGATACCCTGGCTCCTGGTGACACGGTGACCGTGGATTATGTGCTGACCAACCTCAGCAGCATACAGGCGCTCAGCGCGCTGGCCTTTACGGATAATCTGGATACCCAGCTTTCTGGCCTGGTGGCCACCGACACGCCAATCATTTCCACCTGCGGCGGCGGCTCCTCTCGGGAACCTCAACGCTCAGTTTCTCGGGGCACCCTGGCCGCCAGCGCCAGCTGTACCATCAGCGTGACCCAGCAAGTCCCGGGCGGCGCCAGTGCCAGCATCTATTCTGGCACCACCAGCGGTGTAACCGGCACTGCCAGCGGTCTCGCGATCACTGGTCCTGCCGTCTCTGCGGCTTTCACGGTCACCTCCTTCGAATTGCCCAGCTTCAGCAAAAGCTTCTCTGACCCCGTTCTTGGCGCGGGCGGCAGCACCACGCTGACCTATGTAATCACCAACAATGACGGCAGCACCACCCTCTCTGGCCTGCGCTTTAGCGATGATCTGGATGCGGCTCTCACCGGGTTTAGCGTCACTGGCGGCACTGGCAGTAACCTTTGCGGCACCGGCTCAACCGTGTCCGGCACCAGTGAAATCCTCCTGGAGGATGGCACGCTGGCCCCCGGAGACAGCTGTAATATCGTGCTGACAGTTGCCGTTCCCGCTGGGGCCACCACGGGCGGCTACCCTGGCGCCACCAGCACCCTGACCGAAAATGGGGAATTCGCCGCTAGCGCTGCCAGCGCCACGCTGACCATTGAGCCAGCGCCTGGATTTTCCAAGGATTTTGCCAGTTCTTCCATCGTGCAGGGGGATGTCTCCACGCTCACCTTCACTCTGGACAACAGTGCCGCCAGCGTTGCGGCCAGCAGCCTGGATTTCACCGATAACCTGCCCGCAGGGTTGACCGTGGCCAGCCCCGCCAATGCCAGCACCACCTGCACCGGCGGCACATTGACCGCAACCACAGGCACCGCCAGCATCAGCTACACAGGCGGCAGTGCCGCTGCCGCCAGCTGTACTGTCTCTGCAGATGTGCGCGCCACCAGCAGCGGAACTCTGGTCAACACCAGCGGGGATCTCACCTCTTTCCTTGGCAATTCCGGCACCGCAACCGCCACCTTAAGCGTCAGTGCTGCACCGGTCCCAGGCTTTGCAAAAGCCTTTTCCGATGACAGCATCGCCCAGGGCGGCAGCACCCCGCTGACCTTCACCATCGACAACAGTGCTGCCTTGATGGAGGCCAGTAGCCTGGACTTCACCGATAACCTGCCCACAGGGTTGACCGTGGCCAGCCCCGCCAATGCCAGCACCACCTGCACCGGCGGCACATTGACCGCAACCGCAGGCGCCGCCAGCATCAGCTACACAGGCGGCAGTACAGCCATTGGTGCCAGCTGTACCGTCTCTGCAGATGTCACCGCCGCGACAACTGGCAGCCTGGTCAACACCAGCGGAGATCTCACCTCTTCCCTTGGCAACTCCGGCACCGCAACTGCCACTCTGAAAGTGCCGGGCCTGAGCCTGGACAGCCCGATTGCCTCTGATGACGTGGTCAATTCGGCCGAGGCCCCTGCAGTCACCTTCTCTGGCAGTACCACACAGATCGAAGATGGCGAGACTGTCAGCGTCACCGTCACCGACAGTGCCTCGGCCACAGTTTCGGGCAGCGCCACAGTGGCCAGTGATGCCTGGAGCCTGGCGCTGGATCTCAGCAGCCTTGCCGACGGCGCCCTCACTGTGACCGCTGATGCTGCTGATGCCTCGGGCTCCTCGGCGCCGCAGGTCAGCGCCAGTTTCTCAAAGAATACCAATACGCCCTCTCTGGCCTTTGACAGCCCGCTGGCCGGAGACGATATTGTCTCTGCCGCAGAAAGTGCAACAGTCACCATTTCGGGCACATCTTCCGGCGTGCCCGATGGCGAGACTGTCAGCGTTACCGTCACCGACAGCGCCTCGGCTACGGTTTCGGGCAGCACCACAGCGGCCAGCGATGCCTGGAGCCTGGTGCTGGATCTCAGCAGCCTTGCCGAAGGCAGCTTGACCGTCACGGCAGATGCCGCCGATGGGGCGGGAAACCCGGTGGTTCAGATCAGCACCACGCTGAGCCATGATCTCAACCCACCCACAGGCTATAGTGCCAGCTTTGATCAGGATCCGGTCAACAACAGCAACGAGAGTGCTGCCAGCTTCACCTTCGCCAGTGCCGAGACCGGCACCAGCTATGCCTATACGATCTCCTCGGACGGCGGCGGCAGCGATGTCACCGGCAGTGGCACCATTGCCAGCGCAACGGATCAGATCACCGGCATTGACCTGTCCGGGCTGGGCGATGGCACGCTGACACTTTCGGTGGTTCTGACCGACAGCGCAAACCAGGCTGGAACCGCAGCCACGGATACCACCACCAAGAATACTGACGCACCCACAGTCACGCTGAGCGGCCCGACAGATGCGCAGAGCGATCCCTTCACCGTTGATCTGACCTTCGGCGAAGCGGTGACCGGACTGGCCGCAAGCGCATTGATCATTGACAATGGCACCGCCTCAGACCTCACCGGCAGCGGCACCAGCTACAGTGTCACAATAACGCCAGATCATGATGGCACCGTGACACTCTCGCTGCCTGCAGGCAGTGCCCAGGACAGCACCGGCAACGGCAACCTCGTCAGCAACGAGATCGAGGTCATCGCCGACCTGACCGGCACACCCGATCCCAATCCGGATCCTGATGCGGATGGCGACGGCATTCCCGACAATTTGGAAAGCAGCACCGCCGACCGCGATGGTGACGGGATTGTGGATTCGGCCGATTATGACCCTCAGGGCTACTTCTACTGCGAGGATGACGGCCGCATCCTGTCCGGCGGCGGCATTACCGTCACCGGCCCCAGCGGCTCCAACAGCAGCGTTGGGATCTCGAATAACATTAATATCCTGCGCGATGGCTCGACCGGAGAATACCAGTGGTTTGCCCTCGTGCCCGGCAACTACAGCGTGTCTTACAGCTACCCAAGCACCGGCGTGGCAAGCACCGCCCGGCTGTCCTCTGGCAGTCTGGACGTGACCTCGTTACTGCCCGCCAACCCAGCTGTGCTTGGCTCTACCGAAGTGGGCAGCACCGGTGTGCTGGCAGATACCTCCCTCAGCGCCAACCCGGCGTTCTACGACAGTTTCGTCATCGAGGTGGCGACCCCAATGTGCTGGCCAATAACATTCCAATGACCCAATGCTCTGCCGTGGTCACGCTGAGTGCCAATGATAACGGCGCCGAAGCCAATGGCGGCAGCACCGATAGCGTCGGCTTTACCGTGAGCCTGAGCCCGAGCTCGTCTCAGGATACCGTGATCAGCTACAGTCTGGGCGGCAGCGCCACCTCGGGCACGGATTTCGTGACACCCACAGGCAGCGTCACGGTTGTGGCGGGCGACACCTCTGCCACGATCGAATTGACGGTGCTGGAAGACGGGCTGATCGAAGGCAGTGAAACCCTGACCCTGACCCTGACTGCGGTTACCTCCGGTGCACCCGGCGTTACCCTGTCGACCACCACATCGGACCTGACCCGCAGCAGCACGATCACCGATGACGATTTTGCCGTGGTCTCCGTGACCAATGACGATCTGACCGCTTCGGAAAATGGCACTGATACCGCTGCCATGTCCTTTGTTCTGCTGGGCCAGCCGACACAGGATGTGCAACTGGCCTTTGCCGGTGATGCGCAATGTAGCGTCTCCCCGCAACGCTGACCTTTGGCGCGGGCAATTACAGCAGCGCTCAGACCCTCACCATCACCGCAATCGATGACGAGGTTGTTGAAGGCACCCACAGCTGTCAGCCGACTGTGACGGTGAGTTCCACGGATACCAATTTCGACGGCTTTGCCTTGGCACTGGCACAGGTGGCAATCGCTGATGACCTGGTTGATCAGATCCGTGAACCGCTGAGCGAAATTCTGGAAAACGATCTCGAAGAAACCATCCGGACCCAGCAGCGTTATTTCAGCGGCATTTCCAAAGGCGCCCTGTCGCGCCTGCAGGCTGGCCAAGACGGTCTTGGCTGCGGAACAGTGGCACCGCTGGATGTCGATGGATCGGTCAATATCCAGGATGGCACGGGCCAGAGCGACGGCACCTTTGGCTATGATGTCTATGATTGCAACACTGGCAGCCGCGAGATCCTCGCCGGAGCGTTCAGTATCACCCACACCGAGAATATCGGCACCCAGGCTCTGTTCCAGTTCTCTCATCAGCGCGAGCGCCTGCTGTCCGAAACCCATTTGCAGGGCCGGTTCTGGGGCGGCTATGTCAGCCGCACCAATGTAACCGATCTGGCTGATGGCTCAATCAACGGGCTGGGCGTGAATGGCGGCATCTACGGGGCGCATCAGCTGGGCGAAGGATTGTTCATTGATTACTACGCCGCTGGCGCATTGGGGCATCACCGCTACAAGCTCAGCTTTGATGCGACACCAGCCGTGATCTCGACAGAGGGCAGTTATGATTATCTGGCCGCCTTTGGTGGCGTGGCGCTCTCGGGCGAGCATGCGTTTGAGACTTTCATGCTGCGACCCAGAGCAGGCATCGATCTGGCCTATGCGGTGGCCTCGGATGCGGATGTCACGGCCACCCAACTGGGACAGACCGACACCGGGAGCATCGATATTCCCAATACCACTGGCGGTCGCATTTTGCCGAGCTGGAGTTTTCCAATCTCGCCAACCCGGAGGGGCAACCCATTCGCGCGCCAGATCCAGACAGCACTGGCGCCACGCTTTGCCTGCGAAAGCTCATCGAATGAGAGCGGTGTGGACTGCGGTCTGGGAATTGCCTTCAGCCGCTCGGTCTTCGATCCACATACCGGGGTCGGCTACAGCTTCGAGATCGACTATGAACATATCGACGAGACCGACCGGTTAAGTGTCGATTTCCACCGGGAACGCCGCTTTTTCAATGATCGCGGTGCGGTGGTGACCCAGCTTTCGGTCTCCGCCAGCGATGCAGTATCAATCCAGCACGGGGTCCGGCTGGATTTCTGATCCAGCCCGGTTTCCCAAGTGGGTTATCTGTTCGCCAATTGATCGCCGCCCTTTATGACGGCCAGCTCTTGCGCTTCAACAAGCTGGCTCTGGGTCATCCGTGCGGAAAGTACAACCGCCAGTTCCGGGGCTTCGGGCTGCCCGGCACTGGCGGCCAGCACCAGCCACATATATCCAAGAACATAGTCCTGTGGCAGCGCCCGACCTTCAAAATACATAAGGCCCAGATTGGCCATGGCTGGCGGGTACCCTGCCTCTGCCGAGGACCGCAAAGCCGCGCCGCCTGGCGAAATTCTTCCTGTGAGGTTTCCGTTTTCTGCAGATGGTGCCAGCCCAGCAAAAAGCCGGCCAGAGGATCCCCGCGCGTGACCCCTTGACGCAGGCGCTCTAGCGCCTCGGCGCTGCTGTCCGGAGGCGCCAGACGGGTATCAAAGACCCACCCTGGGTGCAGGTTGCCAGTCTTGGCGCTGTTTTTTCGCGCGGCAAGCTGATGCAATTCGACAGCCAGCGCCTCATCCAGCGGCACGCCAAATCCATTCTCATACATGGTGGCCAGATTGCCCATGGCCAACGCCAATCCTTGATCTGCAGCAGCCTGAAACAGCGCGGCAGCCCGGACATAATCCTGCTGCACGCCATTTCCACGCACGTAGAGCAGTCCCAGATTGTTCTGCGCCCGCGCCTGCCCCGCCGCCGGCCCCTCATAAAGCTGCAATGCCCTGGCAAAATCTTGAGCCACCCCAGTGCCGTTTTGATACAGCACAGCCAGGCTTACCGCCGCCTCCTGATGCCCCAGATCCGCAGCCTGTTGATACAGATCAGCCGCCAGAGGTTTCCCCTCGGGCTGTGTTTCCAGCACGCGCGCCAGATCATAGAGATACGTCGCATCTCCGGCCTGCGCTGCCTTGCGCAGCCAGTTCAAAGCGGCCTGTGCGTTTGTCTCCACCCTATGCCATCAAAATAATACTGGCCCAACCGGTGTTGCGCCGCCGCATGTCCCTGATCGGCCGCCCGCGTGAACCATGTCGCGGCAAGGGCAAAATTCTGCAGCAGGCCACGGCCCTTTTCCAGCCGCAGTCCCAGGGCGTATTGCGCATCAGCCACCCCGTTCTGGGCCCCCTGTTCAAGCTGCGCAACAGGTACGTCCCGCCAATCGGCAAGCGTTTCCTGCGCCTGCAATGACAGGGGCTGCGACAGCCAAAGGGTAAAACAGAAAGCCAGGCGCCAGCTCAGAGACGAGGTCACTGTGAAATTCCTTCGGAGGTCTCTTCTGACAACGCCGCAGGCGGGCGCTCAACAAACCCTCTTGCCGCGGTCTGCGCTTTTGCGACCTGCTCCGGTGTCATCAAATCAGCCACCACGCCGCGCATCTTCAGCGCATCCCGGTGACCGCCTGCGGCCGCGATGTTGAACCATTTGTGGGCCATGACATAGTCCTGGTCCACACCCTGACCCTGAATATAAAGACGTCCAAGATTGTGTTGGGCCTCCACATCGCCGGTTTCAGCGGCCGCTTGAAACTGGTCAGCGGCCTGGACCGAAATCTCTCCGGACCTGTCTTCCTGCGTCAGCAACCAAAGGCCAAAGGCCGTCTGGGCCGGACGTAGACCGGCAGCGGCCTGCTGCGATAACCAATCCGCGGCGGCCGGATTTCCAGCCTCGGCCGCAGCCACGACCCAGGGTATGGCACGGTGCGGCGCCAACAGCCCGTCGAGCGCGCCGGTCGCCGCCAAACTGCCCAGATGCTGCTCTGCCACCGCGCTGCCTTGGTCCACTGCCAGCCGGTACAGCACCACCGCGTCCTGAAGGTCTGGTGCAGCGGCGTCTCCCGCTTCGCGTATCTGTCCTAACGTAAAACTGGCCTCAGCCACCCCTGCATCGGAGGCTGCCTTTAGCCAACGCACCGCCAGCGCCGGGTCAGCAGGAACCCCATGGGCGCCGCGCAAGGCGGTCCCCAGCACGGTGGCCGCCGCCGCTGCCCTGCGCCGCCGCCGCTTCCAGCCAGCGCTGCGCCTCGGCGGGACGGGCCGCGACTCCGTCTCCTGTCAGATATTTGCGCCCCAGTGCCAATTGCGCCTGACCAAAGCCGGTTTCGGCCGAGCGCAGCAACCAGTCAACGGCCGCCCTTCGGTTCTGTTCTACCCCTGTCCGCGGTCCAGCGCATAGGCCAAAAGAACTGCGCCTCACCATGGCCTGCATCAGCGGCTTCCTGCATCCAGCGCAGCGCCTGTTTGGCATCCTCCGCGATGCCTTCCCGCGTGCATAGGCCCGGCTCAGCTCAAATTGTGCCTCTATATGACCGTTCTCCGAAGCCGCCAGCAGCCAGGTAAACGCTTCCTCTGGATGCGCTGTTACCCCTAACACCACTGCGATACAGCAGACCCAGATAATATTGCGCCTCACTGTTGCCCCGCGCCGCCGCAGATTTGAACAGCCGCGCCGCGCGGGCGGGCTGGCTGACGGGATCTCCCTCGGGGCGCTGAGATAAATCCTGGCCAGCAGCACCGAGGCCTCCACATGGGTCTGCGCCGCCGCCTTCTCTAACCAGAGCCGGGCCGCCTCACGATCTGTGGGTCCACCGCGACCTTCCAGCAAGACCCGCCCATAGCGGTACTGTGCCAGGGCCGCCCCGGTTTCTTCGGCACGGCGTTTTAACCCTGCCGGGCAAAACAAAATTTCCCTGCGCCCAGGCCTGTTCGATATCTGCCATCTCTGGCAGGGCGGTCGCTGTTTCCGCACCCGCCTCCTGTGCCCAAGGAGCAGAAGGCCAGATGGGCGACAACGCCAGAAGAGCCATAAGTGGAAAAGTGGTTTTGAAAGTGTCATAATATCTCATCTTCTGGAACCTGCGGCGCGATCTTACGACCCACCTGCGGCAAGATCAAACCCAACGGCCCACTGGGACCATCACCCCGGCGGCACGCAGAAGCCAAAGCACTGCTGCTGCTGCACAGAGCGCTGTGCCAAAGGTAACGCGCGTTGACCCAACGACCTGACGTCCCCGCCCCGCCATGCCAGGACCAGCGCCGCGCCCAACCCCGAAAGCGCCGCCAACAGCACCATCAGGGGAAGATCATAGGGGCCAGAAAAACCGCCGAGCCCCACCATCAGTTTGACATCTCCAAACCCCAGCCCCTGGCGACCACGCAAAGCCTGTAGCCCACCCGCAGCCCCCAAAACTGCCGCCCCCAACAGCGCGCCCCAGAGGGTCAGCGTCAAAGTGTCCGCCTGCCAGGCTCCAATCAAAACAGTCAAAAACAGAGCCAGGGTCAGCCCGTCCGGCAACCGGAACCACAACAGGTCCGCCACCGCCAGACCAATCAGGAGCCACAGGAGCAGACAGGACAGCAGCACAGTGGCAACCGTCCCCGGCTGCCACCGCCAGCACCGCCGCCCCTGTGGCCAGGATCTCAATATAGAGCAACCAGGCCGGAATCGGCGCAGCGCAATGGCGACAGTGGCCGCGCACCAGAGCAAAGAGACGATTGGAATAAGGTCGCGGGGCGCCAGCACCGTCTTGCAGTTGCGGCAGGCAGAGCGGCGCCGAATCACGTCCTCCCCGGGTCAGCCGGTCGACCAGGACCCCAAGAAAGGAGCCAATAGCCGGAGCCAGCAAAAGCACAAACAGCAGATCTGTACTCATGTAGGTTCTACTCTGTGTCCAAAACCTGTCTGCATAAGCCGCACTCCTCTGTCTTCCCCCTTTCGGACTCCTACCCGGATCGGTTAAAGATCAAAAGACAGAGGTCCCCCTCTACCATGTGACCAGACAAATGAAAGAGTCCCTCCCATGACGCATCCCAGCGCCCAGCCCGGCTGCTGCCCGCCCCGCCGAGATGCAGGCTTTTCCCTGTTGGAGCTGATGGTGGTCGTGGTCATCCTTTCCGTGCTTGCATTGGTGATCGTGCCCCGCGTCATCGATCGCCCGGATCAGGCCCGCGCGGTGCGCGCGCAATCTGATATTGCTGCCATCTCCAGTGCGGTGAAACTCTACCGGCTCGACAACTATCGATACCCCACAACTGAGCAGGGCCTCCTGGCGCTGGTCACCCGGCCGAGCGGCGATCCAGTGCCCGCCAACTGGGCTGAAAACGGGTATATGGACCGGTTGCCGGTGGATCCCTGGGGTCAACCTTATCTGTATCTTTCACCTGGGGTTCATGGCGAGTTCGACATTTTCAGCTATGGCGCCAACGGAGTGGTCGGCGGCACCGGTACAGAGGCGGACATAGGTTCTTGGGCCTTAAATTAGAGACACAGCCTATCCACTCGGATGCGGGTTTTACGCTGATTGAACTGTTGGTCAGCCTCGCCATTCTTGCCGTGCTTGCAATTGCAGCTGTCCTGTCCCTCCCGCGCGGGGCTGCCCCGTCGGACCGCGATATGGCCCTGTTTCAGATCCAGTTTTCGTCAACCCGCCAGCGGGCAATCACGGGGCACCAAAGTCTGGGGCTCGCGCTGTCCCTACAGGGACTGCGCCGGGCTGAAAAACTCAAAGACGGTTGGCAATTCTCTACCCAACTGCAACGCTGGCAAGGCCCCGTGCATCTGGTACCCTCGGACCGCGCAGCCGCGTCTGACACTCCCGAAATCATCCTTCTCGCCACCGGACAAACCAGCGCGTTTCATATCAACTTTGGTTCTGGTGGCCGCTGCGAAAGCGATGGATGGACAGGCCTGACATGCCAGAGCAATTGACCCCGCAAGCGCGCACCTCCGGGCTGACACTGGTCGAGCTTGCCGTGGCCATCCTGGTGCTGGCCATCGGCAGCATGGCAGCGCTGCGGGCCACTGATCAGTCACGCCTGAGCATCGGCAGCGAGATGCCCCGGATTCTGGCCCGGCTGGCCGCCCGCAATCGCGCCGAGGAACTGCAGCTTTACGGTCCTGGCCACGCGCTCCCCGGTCAGGTTACCCTGGCGGGTCAGCCCATTTCCATTGAAACCCACTCTGAAACCACCGCAGGCGGGCTGTTGCTCAGCAGGATCACCGCGCGCGCCGTATCTGGTGAAGCGGCGATGCTGGTGGTTTATCTGCCGCCCGGGGTGCGACGGTGAAACTATCGCAGCAGGATCATGGCCTCAGCCTCCTTGAGCTGGTCGCCGCTATGGCCATTTTCGCCCTGGTGGCCGTTCTGGGTGTGCAGGCCCTGAGTGGTATGATCCGCATGCGCGAAGATCTGATCCAGCGCAGTGAACGGGCCGCCGAGCTTGACCGCACCGTCAGCCTGTTGCGCGCGGATCTTTCGGCCGTGGTTCCCATGTTGTTTTACCCCCCAGAACGCGCCCCACCGCAATCGGCTGTCCGGTTCCGGAACGGGGTGCTGGCGCTTTCGGTCAGTGGGCAATCCAGGCTGACGGATCACGGCAGCGCTGGCCTGCACCGCATCGAGTGGCAGCTCCAGAACGAGCGGCTCAGCCGGCGCATCTGGCCCGCGCTGACACCCGCGCGTGCCTCTGCGCAAAACCCGGCCATGCCAGTGCTTGAAGGTGTGACCGGGCTCCGTCTGCGCAGTTACTGGGAGACGCAGGGTTGGGTTGATGGTGTCGCACCAACCACCCTGCAGCCCACTCCTGATACCGGCCACGCATCTGATGGCGATCACAGTGGCCCCGCGCCTGAAATTTATTCAAGCACAGTCCCTCTGGCGTTGGAACTGATCTTGGAAACCCGTAATTTTGGCCGCCTTTCCCTTGTGGAGACCCTAAAATGAGCCCGGACAGAGGCTTTGTCCTGATCAATGCCCTCATTCTCGTGGCCGCGCTCTCTGCGGTGGCAGTCTTTTTGTTGACCCGGTCTGAAATCGGGCGGGCGCGGTTGCAGGCGGGCCAGGATGCGGATCAGCTGGCCATGGGGTTGGATGCCTTTGATGCCTTTGCCATGGCGCAGCTCACTGCCGACACCAACAGCATCGACCATCTTGGAGAATCCTGGGCAAAACCGTTGCCGGTTTTGCCATTGGCCCGCGGCTCTGTCAGCGGCCAGATCACCGGTCTGCAGGGGCGTTTCAACGTGAATTGGTTGGCCGACCCCGAACATATCATCGCCCATCAGGCGTTTGACCGCCTGTTGACGCGGCTGGCCATCCCCGCCCGGACGGGCGCGGCAATCCGCTCTTTCCTGCGCCCGGGAGGGCCAGAAAACCAGGGGCCCTGGATCCGGTTAGACCCGCCTCTGGATCCGGTCGGGGGGGCCATTCTCAGTCTGGAGCAGCTGCGGGCCATTCCACAGCTTTCGGATCGCTCATTTCAGCGGTTGTCTCCGTTTTTGGCGGCCCTGCCAGGGGACAGCGCCCTCAATGTGAACACTGCATCCAAAGAGGTGCTGGCAGCTTTCCTGCCACATTTGCCCCCCGCCGTTCTCATTCGTCTGCTGTCCACCCGGCAACGACAGCCCTTTGACTCCTCTGCAGCCTTTCTCTCAGCTGTCGGGATTGAAGAAGACACCGAGGAGACCGACGACCCAACGGATTCCGCGCCGCAGCTGTCCCCCGATCTGTTCGCGGTCTCTTCAAACTGGTTCCGGGCTGAGGCGACCACCACCCTGGGGGATCGCAAAGCGCAGCGGGTCACGATATTTCAACGGAAAGGGTTGCCCCGACGCATCACGATTGCCTGGCGCCGCAGCGCATGGCCTTGAGTTCTCGGGTAAAACCTGCAGACACAACAGATCCTGTCCGCCAACGGATTGCACTTGCCAGCGTCCCTGCGCATTCTGCAGCGATACCACCCCGCAACTGGAGCCCTGCCCCGATGTCCGCAGCCCCCACCAGCCGGCCCTCCAAGGCTGCACCAGACTTCATACTTTTGGGCGGGCCCCTGGCCGCGTCGCATCAAGTGGTGCTGGTGCCTGGCGAGATGGTACCACTCTACAGCCTTGATTTGCCGGCCTCACTGCGCAGCGGTATCCGCGAAAAAGTGGCCCGTCGTCAGCTGGCGGACCGGCTGGGCTTTGCCCCGGCCCTGCGCCCCTTTGTGCCTACGATACAGGGACACCCTAAGGCGAACACCAAAACTGGACCCGGGTCTTCACCGCAGATCCGGCCTGGCTCGAAAGCCTCAGTACCCTTTCAGGGCGCGCGGTCCTACCAGACTATTTGTCCCTCCCCACTGCCACCGATCTCTGGACCCTGGCCTGTACCGCCGAGGACCGTGTCCAAGCCCGCCTTGGTCCAAGTGACGGTTTCAGTGCGCATCTCACACTGACCCCCCTGCTCTTGGAGCAAGCCTTGGACAGCGGCCCACCACCGCGGGCTATACTGGTGATGAACGAGGTGGGTCCGGCCATCAGAGCGCTGGCAGAATCACGAAATATCCCAATATTAGAGACGCTTTTTGACGCTGAGGCATTGAAAATAGTCCCGCGCGTTCTCGCCCATGGTGAGCTGGCATGTGATCTGCGCAAAAATCCCATCGCATCGCAGGTACAGATGGCACGGCGTGTCCTGCCTTGGCGCTGGCCACTCTTGGCGGCGGCGCTGGCAGCAGCACTTTGGGCGGCAGCCCAGCAGATTGCCATTCAGCGCAGTGAGACCCATACCCAGGCCTTGAGAGCGAAGACCCAGGAACTGGTGCAACAGCACTTCACCCAGGGCGGTCCAGTGCTGGATCCCCGCCTGCAAGTCAGCCGCGTACTGGCCGAGCTGCAGCGTGCCAATGGCTCCAGCACCCATCAGACCAGCCCACTGGAGCTGGCCCGGCGCGCCGGCGCCATCATCACTGCGGCGGACGCCAAACCCGAAATGCTAACCTATCGAGAGGGACAGGGCCTCTCAGTGATCCTGCGTCTCCCGGATTTTGCCGCAGCCGAACGGCTTGCCGCAGCCTTTGCCGCAGAGGGCCTGGACGCCCGGTTGACAGAATCTGGCACCGCCAGCGATTCCGATGGGGTACGCGCCGAATTCACCATCGCAACACAGGCCGAGGACACAGAATGAACACTGGCCTGATCTCTCTGCTTTTGCGCCTCAGCCGCCGCGAACGGCTGCTGGTGGCCGCCCTGGTCTTTGCGGTGTTGCCTCTGGGGATTTTTCTGACGGTTCTGGTGCCTTTGCATGATCACCGTCTGCAGGCACAGGCCACCGAGGCCGAGGCGCAGGCTCTGCTGGTCTGGGTCGCCGATCAGACCGTGGAAAAAATCAATCTGCAGCAGCCCGACCTTTCTGCCGCACCCGCCAGCGCCATTGGGCTGAGCGGGTTGGAAAGCGGGCTGAGGGCTGCAGGTCTGGGGTCCTCTTTGGGTGAACTGCGCTCTGGCACCGGCGGCACAGTAGAAATGCGCTTTGAGCGCGCTGATTTCGCCCGGTTGGCCAATTGGCTCTCGACCACGCATCCCGACTGGGGGTATCGGTTCAAAGGGTTTCGCTTTGAGGCCACAGACGCTCCCAATCAGGTCAATGTATGGCTGACCCTGTCCCCGGCATCAGACCCATAATAGGGTCTAATACAGGCTATTTTGCAGCTATAGGGTTTTTAACCTGGCCTCAATACTGGCTCTGCGTCCCGCCATAGAGCCCAATGGGTCCAGGCTGGAATACTGTTTCAGAACCTCAGAAAAAGCAGCACTGGCGGCTTGCAGCTGAGCTTTCCCTTCAGCGGTCTTACCTTCACTCAAGAGGCGCAGCCCCAATTCATGTTGCGCAGTTCCCTGTACCGAAAGCGCGGCGGCGCGCGCCTCGTCTTTCTGACTGGCAACCAAACCGGCGGCCAGGCTGGCAGCCTGCTGAAAATTACCACTGCGCAATTCCGTATGCGCATATTCTAACTGCAACCGAGGGGTCAGCGGTCCGGCCTCTTCCTGCAGCAACCGGGTATAGGCTCGCCTGGCCTTGTCGTAGTTGCCGCTTTCCAGTGCAGTGCGGGCCACCCCATAGCGAGACTGAAAGCTAGTCGCCCCGGTCACACTGTCACTGCAGCTGCCCAAGACCACCAATGCTACAGCGGCAAGGCTAACCTTGGCAAAAATAACTGTCCTCATCATATGATCTTTCTGCCTGCTGAGGGGCTCATTTAGAAGGCCCGCTAATTATATCTGCTCAATCGAAGGATAAGTGCTGCTGTGAATTTAACACGCGCCCCCCTGCGCGTCTACTTTTCTGGATTGGGATCTCAGATCCAAAGACGGTAAACTGTCAACTGGGCCCCACAGGACACGAAAACACCCGATATCAGTCTGAGCCTCACAAAACTGACGCGCAAAGCCGGCCCTGCGGTCAAACCGCAGGGCCGTTCTACCGGTCGGGCAAGCCACAGTTGAAATTTTGCCCTTACGAAGCCCAGACTGCTATGGCAAACTGGGTCATATCCATTTCTAAGCTCTGCAAGGAACACACCCATGCGTTTGATTGCAGTGATATGCACGCTCCCTGCGCTGACGGCTGCCCTTTGGGCAGGACAGCAGCTGTGGCTGGAGATGCGTGCACCCGCCGCCCCTGCCGTAGTCTACGCAGCTCCGGCGGCCTCAGACCGCGTTGCAGAACCGCAGCCCCGACCAAACCGCCGCTGGTCGGCGCTGTTTGGAGAGAAACAGCCGCCCAAACCGCAACCCCCCACTCCCGCCGCAGAACCACAACCGCCAAAGCCACCCGTTCGCCCGCTACAAAGCTTTGGCTATGCGCTGAATGGGGTGGTTCAGACAGGCGGCACGGCCTGGGCCATGGTCTCACATCCAACTGGTGAGCACCTGGTGCGGCCAGGGATGTGCTGGACGGCGGCCTCACGGTGATGCGGATCGATAAGGCCGGTCTCTGGGTCAGCCGGGACGGTGAAGCCGCAGAGCTCTTGGCCTTTCCAGAATAGCAGCAGGTCCCTAGATCGTCACCGCTGCCTGCAGGTCAAAGATTGGCAGCAAGACGGCCAGCACAATCACCAGCACCAGGACACCGACCAGAATCATCAGCATTGGCTCAAGCAGCGCCGCAATGCGTTTGCGACGGGCTGACAGCCCCTGCTCGGTGAGAACAGCCGCCCGTTTGGTCATGGGCGCCAACCGGACCGAAATCTCGCCGGCGCCAATCAGCTGGCGCGCAACCGGCGGCAGGAAAGACAACCGTTCAAGCGCCCGGGCCAGGCTTTCACCCTGGCGCACCGCCGCCGAGACCGTCTCGGCCTGGTTCCGGAAACTGGCAACCGAGAGGACCTCAGCAGCGCTGTCCACTGCACTCAGCACCGCATGTCGTGATCCCAGCACCAGGGCCAGCGTGCGCATATACTGCACCGCCTCCGCCTGCCGCCGCAAAGGTCCCAGTATCGGCAAACGCAGCACCAGCCGGTCTCGCAGGCTACGCAGCACCGTCACACGTGGCACCGCCAAAAGCAGCAGAACTCCCGCGCCTGACAGCAGGATCAACACCAGCGCCTGGCGCCCGATCCAGTCCGACAGCCCCATCACCGCCTGGGTCAGCGGCGGCAACGGACGGCCCGTCATTTCAAACATCGACACAATCTCGGGCGCCACGTTGACCATTAAGATACCGCAGACCAGCAGCGAAACCGCCGCCACAAAACCTGGATAAATCAGGGCCGTGACGATTTGCGCCCGCCCGCTGTCCTGTTCTTCCAGATATGTGGCCAATTCTGAACACACCGCTGAAAGCTCCCCGGCGCCTTCACCTGCCCGCAACGCCGCAAGATAATAGGGCCCAAACCCAGCCCCGGACCCCTCCAGCGCGGCGGACAATGGCGCACCGTCCAGCAGCGCGGCCCGGGCCTCAGCCGCCACCGCATCCAAAGCCGGATGGCCACCCGCCCGCACCGCTTCCAGGGCGGCATCAACCGGAAGCTCAGCCTCCAACAGCACGGCCATCTGGCGGGTGAAGACCGCTTGTAGTTCCGGAGTAAGCCGTCGGCGCCAGCCAGAGCGCGCGCCGGACACAGCTTTGCTTCGCTCAGCTCGGAAACAAAGAGATCCTGCGCCTGCAATTGCACGGCCGCATCTCTTTCCGTTTCGGCCACAACCGAACCAGTGCGGCGGCGACCCTGGGCTGTAAAGGCAGTATAGCGGTAGGCCCTCATGCCATATCTCCCGCAACCCGCAGCACCTCTTCGAGACTGACGGTGCCCGCCGCCACCGCCGCCAACCCCTGACCCGTCAGGGTTTCCTCCGGAGCCAGCGCCAGCTCCTTCAGGGCGGTTTCACTAACCCCTGCATCAATCGCTCCGCGCAGCTCCGGGGTGATCCTGGTGATCTCAAAATCCCCAGCCGACCGCTGTGCCCAGACCCTGACAGGCGCTGCATCCCGTGGCGCGAAACAGCTGCTGCGGGGGCTCATCCCACACCGCAGAAAATGCGCCGCCTCATCCGGAGCTGGCGCATGAGAGCTGCGGCACTGCAGGCACAGCCTGCGCAGCAGCCGCTGCGCGATCACCCCCGCAGCGTTGCCGCAATCAGAAAGTCATCAAGCCCGAGATCACGCAACCGTACCACGGCCCCTGCCGAGCTGTTGGCATGCAGCGAGGAAAACACCAGGTGCCCGGTCAGCGCCGCCTGAGCCGCGGTGCTGGCCGTCTCACCATCGCGCACTTCGCCCACCAGGATCACATCCGGATCCTGGCGCAGAATGGCACGCAACCCAGCAGCAAAGCTCATACCGATGGCTGCATTGATCTGGCTTTGCGATACCCCGGGCAAATCATACTCGATCGGATCTTCCACCGTCACCACATTACGCTCATCCCGATCAGAGAGCTGCAACAGCGAATAAAGTGTCGTCGTCTTCCCGGCGCCGGTCGGGCCGGTGGCCAGAATGATCCCATCAGGAAAATCAGCAAGGCGCCGCAACTGGGTCTCTTGCACCGCTGACAGGCCCAGCCGGTCCAGCGGCATCAGCCCGGCACTGCGGTCAAGAATCCGCAGCACAACCCGCTCGCCATAGTGACCTGGCAGCGAGCTGACCCGGGTGTCGATCCCTTTTCCGCCCAGCGACAGCGGGATGCGCCCGTCCTGCGGCAGCCGGGTTTCCGCGATATCCAGCCCGGCCATGACTTTGAGCCGCGACACGATCCGGCGCACCGGCACATCGGCGCGGTCCATCACTTCCTGCAACACCCCGTCAATACGCATGCGCACCCGCAGACCGCCTTCATGAGGTTCGATATGCAGATCCGATGCACTGCTCTGCACGGCCTGCCGCAGGAGCCGGTTCACCAGTTGAATGACCGGCGCATCTCCCGGCTCATCCAGCAGATCGCGCTGACGGCGGGAAAAGGCCGCTTCCTCAAGATCAAAGCTGATTTCGCCCGCCACTCCGGCCTCAGCAACAGCGCCCGACTGATAGGCCCGGGCCAAGGCGGTCTCAAACCCCATCCGGTCGGCCCGCACCACGCTGACAGCCCTGTTTGCCCCCAATCGCCGCTGCGCTTCACGCAGCCCGAGCTGAGTAGCGTCAGGGCCTGCTGTCAATTTCTCCCCCTCCAGAACCACCTGCTGGCTCTGGGCAAAAACAAAGGGCAGCCGAAGGTCTGCAGCGTCAGGATCAGTTGCCTGCGTTGAAGCGGAGCCGACTGGGGAGAGGGGGGTAGTTTCGGCTTTGCGCGACATCATCAATGAATCCAGCATCAAACGGTTGGTTTAGATCGGCCCCGTCAAAGGGAAGATAGCCCAGCTGGGTTCTGGGGTATCTTCCATCATCCACGGGCGCAATAGAGGCGCTGACGTCCCGCGCTTTGCGTGACAACTGTCGGGTAATGCGGGCGGCCTCAGCGTCTGATGACACCACCTGCGGACGCAGAAGCACCAAAAGCACCCGCTGCCGACCGGTGGCATTCTTGCCGCGAAACAGGTTGCCCAGAAGAGGGAGCTCTGCCAGTCCGGGGACCTTTTGACTGACCGCCCCTGAGCCATTTTCCAACAGGCCACCCAACATGATGACCGCTCCGTCTCGCACCAGCGCGGTGGTCGAGATCGCACGCCGTGTGGTGATTTCACCGCCCGAAGACGCAGTACTATTGGTGAGGTTCGAAACCTCCTGCTTGATCAGCAGGCGTACGGTGCGGTCCGCATTGATCTGCGGCGTGACATTCAGTGTCAGACCCACATCCAGGCGCTCAATGGTTTGAAAGGGGTTTTCAACTGCGGTGCCACCGCTGACGGTGGAAAAGCTGCCGGTGACAAAAGGCACATTCTGCGCAACCACGATCTCAGCTTCCTGATTGTTCAGCGTCAAAATTGAGGGGGTCGACAAAAGCCGGGTGGAACTCACCGAATTGATCGCCGTCAAAAGCCCCACCAGCCCGTCGCCGTCACTTTCGTTGTAACGGCCACCGCCCAGAAACCCTCCATTGCCAAGATCGGCGGTCTCGCCACTGCTGAGCGCGGACATCAGATTGATCAGACTGGTGCGCCCTGGCAGGGAAAACTGCGCGCCCCCTACCAGCGCATTATTCAGCACCGCCCCAAATTGCACCGAGAGATCGCGCAGACCTTCAACCGATATCTCAAAAATGATCGCCTCGACCAGAACCTGGGTCGGGCGCCGATCCAGATAGCGCACCATCTGTACGATCTCGTCTATCCGCTCTCGCGGGGCCGAGACCAAAAGCGAGTTGGTCTGTGGTTCTGGCACGATGCGTACAGGAGCCCGCACATTGCCCCCGCCCTCGGCATTCAGCGTGCGCAACACCACATCCGCAATCGAAGCCGCATCTGCATAGTTCAACCCGATGGTGCGCGCGACCACTGTATCACGCTGGGTGTCGAGCTCGGACACCAGCACCCGCACCCGGTGACGCAGCGCTTCGGGCCCCGAGAGCACCAAGGCATTCGAACGCCGGTCGATACTGATGGCTGCCCCGTCCTGGATCAGATCCATGGCCTGCACCACCTGCATCACATCCGAGGCCGAGGCATTCTGCAACCGGATGATTTCCACCGGATCTGACCTGCGGGGTTGATCCAGCCGCTTGATCAGATCAGAAATACGGTCGAGATTGGCCCCCCGGTCCGACAGTATCAACCGCTTGGCGCCCCGCACGGGTGTAATCACCGCCTCAGCGGGCAACAGCGGACGCACCACCTCAACCACCTCTTGCAAAGAGATATGACGCACCGAAATCACCCGGGTCTCAAAGCCACCCGGCAGTGGTTGACCGCCACCTGGAGCCAGCTCACGGGCGGCATTCATCGGCACAACCCGATCCGCCCCCACCCCATCAATAATGGTCAGCCGATTCAGTTCCAGCACAGAGAGGAACACCTCATAGAGGTCCTCCGGCGACATTGTGTCCGGTGCCAGCACGGTTACAGTTCCCCGGACCGCAGGATCCAAGACAAAACTGCGCCCCGTTGCCTCTGAGACGATTTCGACAAAACTGCGCAGATCGGCATCGCGCAGGTTCAGCGTAACCTGAGCGAACAGAGAAAAAGGCCAGACCAGCAACAGCAAGAGAGCAGGTAAAATCACATTACAGCCCCAAACACGAAAGGATCGCGCTGGCTTCAGCTTATTGTGCTGCAACACTGCCGAGGTATTCATGGATCTGCTCTCTTATCGTTATATCGCTGGACCGGTGGGCAAATAATGCTGCACCGTTTGCCTGTTGCATGCACATTAGAGAAGTTTGCATCAAAGCGCACGGTTTTCTGCGCGTTTCTCGAACCGGGCCCATCCCCGGCAGATAAGACACAGTCCTGCCAAAAACTCCCCACTTGCGCAGACCCGGTTCCCCCGGCATGCATAGGGTATTTCCAAGCAGACAGATGACAGGACGCATTTATGAAACTCCTTTTTGTCCATCAGAATATGCCCGGTCAATACCGCGAGATCCTCACCTGGCTGGCGGCACAGGGCGGTCATGAGCTGGTCTTTCTGACCCAGCGCCCGAATATACAGATCAAAGGCGTGAAAACCGTCACGTACCGGGTGCATCATCAGGCCAGCAAAGACTCTTACGGGCTCTCCAAGGATTGGGAGGACGCGGCCGGGGCAGGTCTGGGAGCCGCCATGGCGCTGCGCTCCTTCGAGAAAAGTGATGGCTTCAAGCCAGATATCGTCATTGGCCATACTGGCTGGGGAGAGCTGCTGTTTGTAAAAGAGATCTGGCCGGATGTGCCGGTGATCGGCTTCTTTGAGTATTTCTATAACACCACTGGCGGGCTGGTGGGCTTTGACCCGGACAGCCCATCCAATGATCAGGCCGGCTTTTTTGCCAAGGCCCGCAACACAGTGCCTTACGCCAGTATCGAAAGTGTCGATCTCGGCCATGTGCCGACTTATTGGCAGCGCGACCGGTTTCCGACCTCGTTCCATGATCGCATGTATACCTGCCATGATGGTATTCGCACCGATCGGCTTTTGCCCGACCCCAAGGCCTGGATAGGACTGGGGCGACTGGAGCACCCCTTGACCCGCGCCGACGAGGTGGTGACCTATGTGGCCCGCAATATGGAACGGGCCCGCGGCTTTCACATCATGATGCGCGCCCTGCCCCAAATCCTAAAGGACCGACCCAAAGCGCGGGTGCTGATGATCGGCGGCAATGAAACCTCTTATGGCCCCGAAAGCAAACACACCAATGGATTGCGTGGGGAGATGGAGGAAGAGCTGGGCGACAGCGTCGACTGGAACCGGGTGCATTTTCTCGGCAAGGTGCCCTATGATGATCTTTGCCGCATCATCCGCATCAGCCGCTGTCATATCTATTTGACCATGCCCTTTGTGCTCAGCTGGTCGCTGCTGGAAGCGATGTCGATGCAGGCCACGGTGGTGGCGGCTGATGTCGCCCCGGTGCGCGAGGCGGTGACCCATGGCGAGACTGGCATGCTGGTGGATTTCTTTGATGTCCAGGCGCTGGCAAGCCAGGTCGTGGATGTGTTGGAAAACCCCGGCACCTATGCGCATCTCGGCCCCAATGCGCGCGCCCATGTGGGGGAGACCTATGATTTCCTGAGCCGCTGCCTGCCCGAACACATCGCCCAGATCAACGCCCTGGTGCCTGCCGCAAAACGCATTCAGATGTAAGCCAACGGGATGCCCTTTTTCGGCGCCTCTATCAGGGGTGGCACCGGCGATACCCCAATATCAGAGCCTGTTTTCCCCAAGGATAAGCCCGTCACCACAATGACCCTCAGCCCGTCCCGGAAGCGATCGTTAAGGGGGAAACAAACCGGAAAAGCAGGCCTAATCAGCGCTGCGTTTTTTGACCCAGCCCAGGAAAGCAGCATCTGCCTGGCGCAGACGCGGACTGCCCGAACGCGCCCACATCGCACGCCACTCGGCCTCCAGTGCATAGACATCCACACCCGGCAGCATCTCACGGGCGTGCTCCAGCGTCACCGACTTCAGGACCGGCGCATTGGCACTGCCCACTTCGGTGACCATATGTTTCTGGCTAAAGCGGATCAGATCACCGGGCAATTCTTCCAGTGCGTAATCCGGCAGGGGCTGTGCTGTGATCATGTCGCGGATCATCTTGCGAAAAACCCGGCGTGGAGAGGCGGAGCCCGATTTCTTCAACAGGGTTTCCACCGAAATTTGCCAGCTGTCCTGCCGTCCGCAATGCTTGCGCGCCAACTCATAGACCCGCCGCTCCAGCGGTTTACGCAGGCGAAAATAGTCCCGGTTGAGCGTCAGGACCGACTTCGACAGCACCGCCCGAAACAGCCAGTCCGACAGCGTCACAGTCACATTGACCATACGGCCGCCTTTGGCCTTGCGGATGATCTCCCAGCTTTCGATAAGACCAAACCCCGTGGTCACCTCTTGCCCGCCAGTGACGATATTGGTGGTAATCCGGGTGCCGACAAGACGCTCAAAACTTTCGCGCAGCCGACGGTAGGCATCGCCGCTGGTCTCGCGGTTGGTGGCCAGCAACAAATCATGCGCTTTCAGATGCAGCGTACGACTGACCTGGCGCCCCGCATTCAACGCCGCCATCAGCTGACTGATACAAAAGATCAGGATATCCTTGTCGTGGATCGTCGCCAGACCCTTGACCGAGGGCACCACAGTAATCTCAGCGCCATTATGCTGGTAATTTAAAATACGCCGGTCTGGCCGGGTCGACAGGGAAAACAACGGGTGCTCCATCGAGACCAGATCATTTTGGGAATCGCCCCCAAAATATCACACAGGAAGAAATCCCCCTGCCCTTCAGCTGGCTCCCCTCCCGCTGTCAGCGCTGCTGCCATTGTTCTTCTGCCCGTTGCTGGTCCCCGGTTTATGCGCGGCGTATCGCAGCTTTCCCAGGTGACTCGTTTTCGTGGTTTTGAATACACTCACCCTAGAGTTATCCACAACCCCTCGCAACGGGGTTCCGGAATCACTGTTTCGGGGGATCAGAGTCATTTGATCGGGGTTTCAGAGTCACCCACACCCAAAAAACACCCCGCATGATCAATAAAAAAAGGCTTTGCGAGGACAGTGCTTGTCCCTTAACTATTATATAACTCATAAATAACAGAGCAGAAAATTGTTCAGCGCCCAAAATCTGCCGCACACCTGTCTTTTAGGCCTCTGATTTTCATAGAAAAGAAAAAGGGGTCTGCTGAATATTCCCATGTGCCGCCTTTTCTGTTATTCAGTCAAAAAGACAGCATATTCATCGATCTCAGGGGGCAGGTTTACATCCGTGACCCCAGGATCGGCGAAAAGATAACCCAGGCGGGCAAGGCATTATGGCAAGAGATACCCACAAGGCAGCACCCATGCTGCCCCCCTATTTCAACATCGACCCCGATGCGGCCATGGCTGAACTGGATGCTTCAACCGACACCCATGGCTTTGCTGAAATTGCTGCCGCCTGCGCCCGGGGCCGGGATGATCTGTCCAGCCGTGGCATCGACGAGGCGGGCCGCAAACAGCTGCGCCAATTCTCAACCTGGGAAATCACCCGTTACCTGATCCCCGTAGCCAGCGCCCATTTTCGCCGGGTGCTGAAGGCCAATCCGGAGCTGCCCCAGGGTCAGGCCGAAACCGAAGGCGGCGCCAAGTGGTTCTCGCTGGATGAGGTTCTGAAGTTGCGGGCGTTCTTTGGCGCCCAGGGCAGCAAAGCGAAAGATTACCTGCCCTACCGGCCCAAAGGCCTGCCTGCCAAAATTGTCGCTGTGGCCAATTTCAAAGGCGGCGTTGGCAAGACCTCAACGGCCGCGCATCTGGCGATGTCGGCGGCGCTGGACGGCTACAAGGTGCTGGTGATTGATCTCGACAGTCAGGGCTCGATGACCTCGATCTTCGGGGGCAAGGTCGACGACGAATGGCAGACCGCCTTTCCGCTGCTGGCGCGCCACTATGGCGAGCATCTGCGGCTGGAGAACCAGCGCCGTCTGGATCGTGGCGATGCACCGCAACCGCTGGACGAGGCGCTGAGTGCGGCGATGGACATGACCGCGGCGGACGTGATCCAAAGCACCCATTGGCCCAATATTGATCTGATCGGCGCCCAGCTGAACCTCTATTGGGCCGAGTTCCAGATCCCGGTCTGGCGGATGGCGGCGCGCGGCTGGAAACTCTGGGATGCGCTGACGGATCGCCTTGATGCGGACGGGGTGCTGAATGAGTACGATCTGGTCTTCATCGATACCCCGCCGGCCTTGGGGTATCTGACCATCAACGGGCTGTCGGCGGCTGACATCCTGCTGGTGCCCATGGGGGCCTCGTTTCTCGAATTTGATTCCACCGGTCGCTTCTTTGACATGCTGCACTCGACCTTCTCCAGCATCGAGGATGGCGAGAATCTGGCCGCCCGCGCCCTGGGCCGCCCCGAGATGGGATTTGAGTGGGAGGCGGTGCGCACCGTCATCACCCGCTATGACGGCGCCCAGCAGGGCGAGCTGGCGGCCCTGATGCAGGCCTATCTGGGCCGCACTCTGTCGCCGCACCGGCAGGATTTCACCGCGCTGATCGGTCAGGCCGGCGAGCAGGTCAATGGCATCTACGAGGCCGACTATCGCGATTTCAACCGCGAGACCTATGCCCGGGGCCGCGAAACATTCGACGCCACCTATGCCGCCTTCAAACGCTTACTGCTGGGGATCTGGCGACGGGCAGAATTGGATCAGCAACGCGCGGCCGAGTAAGGCTCTAATAAAGGATTTGGGACAGGATCGGCGATCTTTGCCCCTTGAGGAGAGATAATCATGGCCAAACGCAAACGCCTGACCCCGGCGCAGCCCACCTATCTGAGCAGCGCCCCCGAAAGCAAATCGGCGCTTGGGGCGCCGCTGGCCACCGCGGCGCCGATTGCCCAGGTTGCCAGTGATGCGGCAGCGCAGGCCGCGTTAAGCGAGCTGAGCGCCGTGCTGGAAACTGCGCGCGCCGATGGTCGGCTGATCGAACGCATTGCCCTTGAACAGATCGACGAGACCCATCTGGTGCGCGACCGGCTGGAACAGGACGAGGATGAGATGGGCGCACTGATGGCGTCACTGCGCGCCCGTGGCCAGCAGACCCCGATCGAGCTGGTGACGCTGACAGACCGCCCCGATGGCAAGACCCATGGTTTGATCTCGGGTTGGCGCCGGCTTTGCGCCCTTAGGCGGCTCTATGAACAGACTTCAGAGTCTGAATTCGCCAGCATCAAGGCGCTGGTGATCCAGCCCGAAACGGCTCAGGACGCCTATGTGGCGATGGTCGAAGAAAACGAAATCCGGGTCAATCTAAGCCACTATGAACGGGCCCGGATTGCGGTGCGCGCCCTGCGCGAGGGGGTCTATCCGAACCAGAAAATGGCGCTGCAGGGATTATTTGCCAATGCCACCCGTGCCAAACGCTCAAAGATTGGCAGCTTTATCGCCCTGGTCGAGGCGCTGGATGCGGTACTGATGTTTCCGGTGGCGATCAACGAAAAGCTGGGACTGGCGCTGGTGCGCGAAATCACCCGTGATCCACAGTTTACCGAGACCCTGATCAATCACCTGCGGGCCGGCATGCGTGACACCCCGGTGGCCGAGTTGCGGATCCTGTCGGCGGCGGTCACTGCGGCGGAAGATGAGGCTCTAACCCGGCAATCAGAGTCTGAGATCGCGGAGCCAAATGAGACTTCGGTTGACCCGGCTCCCCGGATCCGCACCCCCCTGCCTGCCCAGGATACGCGCATCAATACCCAGGTGGCACCGGGATTGCGGCTGGGCTATACGCCGGGCAGCCACCGGATTGAGCTGAGCGGCGCAGGAGTGGATGATACCCTGATCCAGGCCTTAAGGCTCTGGCTAAGCCAGCGCTGAGCTCAAGGATCCGGGACGACGTGTAACGACAAAAAAGGCGCCTATTGGCGCCTTTCTCCATCTCTAATCTATACTGTAGGGTCGAACTACTACCCCTGCCCTGCCCGACGGATGAGCTCAAATGTTTCGCGCGCGAAACATATTATGTTAAATTATTTTGAGGCCCGTTCGTCGCGTCCCACAGCGGTGTAATATTCAAACCCACCCCGTTTGGCCGCCTTGGCATTGTAGATATTGCGCAGATCCACCATCCGCGGGCTGGTCATCTTGCGCGCCAGAACTTTCAGATCCAGGGCGCGGAACTCGTTCCATTCGGTCAGCAGCACCACCAGATCCGCATTGCGGACGGCGTGATAAGGATCGTCCATCCACTTTACCCCGGGCAGCAGCGCCTCGCCTTCGGCCATGCCCTGAGGGTCCACCACCCGCACCCGGGCACCGCCGCCGATCAGCGCACGATGGTCAGGCTGGGCGCATCCCGCATGTCGTCGGTATTGGGTTTGAAGGTCACGCCCAGCACCGCAATGGTCTTGCCATTAAAACTGCCGTCACAGGCGTCGCGCAGCTTTTCCACCATGCGCTGTTTGACCTCGTCATTGACCCGGATCACCGTCTCGGTGATCTGCATCGGATAGGCGTGGTCCTGGCCAATGCGGGCCAGCGCGGCGGTGTCCTTGGGAAAGCACGAGCCGCCATAGCCCGGGCCCGCATGCAGGAACTTGTTGCCAATGCGCCCATCCAGCCCGATGCCGCGCGATACTTCTTTGACATCCGCGCCGGTGCGTTCACACAGGCCCGCGATCTCGTTGATAAAGGTGATCTTGGTGGCGAGAAACGCATTGGCCGCATATTTGATCATCTCGGCGCTTTCCAGATCGGTGGTGAGGATCGGAAAATCACGCAGGTACAGGGGCCGGTAGATATCACTCATGACCTCGGCGGCGCGCTCGTTCTGCACGCCGACAACCACCCGGTCGGGTTTCATGAAGTCGTCAATGGCGGCGCCTTCGCGCAGGAATTCGGGGTTTGAGGCAACGTCGAAATCGGCCTGTGGGTTGGTCTTGGCGATGACCTGTTTAACTTGCCTATTGGTGCCCAATGGCACAGTGGATTTGGTCACCACCACGGTGTAACTGGTGATTGCGGCGGCGATCTCTTCGGCGGCGGCCATCACATAGGTGAGATCGGCGTGACCGTCGCCACGACGGGTAGGGGTGCCGACCGCGATGAAGACGGCATCCGCTTCGGCCACCGCCGCAGTCAGATCGCCAGTGAAACTGAGGCGCCCGGCGGCAACGTTCTTTTCCATCAACTGATCCAGACCAGGTTCATAGATTGGAACCTCACCTGCCCGCAAACGAGCGATTTTGCCTGCGTCCTTGTCGACACAGATCACGTCATGGCCAAAATCTGAGAAACAGATGCCTGAAACCAAGCCGACGTACCCTGTGCCGATCATTGCAATGCGCATGAGATCTTCCTTGTCTGAATGCCCGAACTTTTGCAGCAATTTTGAAGGGAGCATGGCTGGGGCACAATGGGGGAAAAGACTTAAACACCAGAAATGTTTCGCGCGCGAAACATTTGAGGGCGGTTGAGCACGCGGCGCAACCGGATAGACGCGCAGATTGCCGGTTCTCTCGGCGGCGACGGATACCATCCGCTGTCAGGATATTCATGCGCGTCGCTAAGGGAAAAATGAGCCGAGCGGGCCCTTTGCGTCATGTGGAGAAGAGCTGGACTTTTGAGGCTGATCACGTAGAAAGTGGGCTCCATATTATACCTGCTGTGCAGGCACTTATTCAGCAGAGGCGTCCAATTGTCTTCCAGTACAAAGCATTCCAATAAAACTGTGGCTGACGTGATGGAGTCTCTTAGACCAGAAGGTGAGGAGACAGGCCAACGGCTTGCTCTGATGGTGATGGGAATGCACCGCTCCGGAACGTCAGCGCTTTCTGGAATTGCAGCTCGATTGGGATGCAGCCTGCCTACGACCGAAATGCCTGCCACCGCATCAAACGAAAAGGGGTTTTATGAATCCCGACGCATTTACGAATTGAACAACGCCTTGATGCAATCTGCTGGAATTGACTGGCGGGACTGGATGCCTTTTCCAGCCGATTGGGAACATTCCAAGCAGGCAGAGCAGTTCCAGGATCAAGCGCGGGAGGTTTTGCGGGGCGAATTTGGGTCCTCGTCCTTCTTTGTTATGAAGGATCCACGCATTTGCCGGGTTTATCCATTTTGGAAAAAGGTGCTGGAGGCCGAAGGTTGTACACCAGCTTTATTGTATACGCACCGCAATCCGTTGGAAGTGGCGGCGTCATTAGCAAATCTCAAGAAGGCTTCCGCAGAAGCAGGCCTGATAATCTGGCTGCGCTATGTTCTGGATGCTGAGATTGCCACCAGAGGCGAGCGCCGGTGTTTTACCAGTTTTCAGAGGATCATCGAGGACTGGCCCCGGGAGATCGCCAAAGCTGAACAAGAGCTCGGCTTTGTGTTTCGGGGGCATTCACAGGCCAGCCAACAAGAGGTTGAGAGCTTTTTGAGCCGCGATCTGAAGCATTTTGAAAAGCAGGATGATCTGGCGGGGAATCAGTCTGTGCCGACCTGGGTTAGTGATACCTATGCGGTCTTGGAACGCTGGGCCGCCGAAGGTGAGGACACTGCCGATTATGAGATCCTGGATCGCGTTAAAGGTGATTTCGACAGAACCGGACCTGTCTTTGCGCCATTTACCAGCAATGAAGCGCGCAACCTAAAAGCCGAAGTGAGCGATCAAGGCCAGCAGGCAGTGGCCGTTGCCGAAACCCGTGAAAAGAAGCGGTGAAGCGGGCAGGAAAACTCAAAAGAGAACTGATGCAAGTGACAGAGAGCCGGAACGCTTTGTCCAAGCAGTTAGAGCAGGAACACGGGGCTATTCAAGAAATGGAACGAGCTATGGAAGCGGCTAATACGAAGCTCCAGACCCTTGCGGTCTTGGACCGGGAAAAAGTGTTAGATACCTCTCGCGGCCTGGAACAGAGCGAAAGCGAGAAACGGCAGCTGTTGGGGGATCTCGGGACCGCTCAAAGCGCGCTGAAGCAGCGTAAGTGGGAGCTGGAGGAGACGCGGACCGAGATCGCCGCCGCCAAAGCTCAGATTGCTGTTTTGGAGACCGAGTGTAAGCGCTTGAAAGAGGAACCCTCTGCGGAGCAAATCGCGCGCATTGCCACTCTCGAGGAAAAACTGCACCAGCGCGAGGCCAGGTGTGATCAGATGGAAAAAGAACTTGTACAGCGGGAGGCAGAAAAGGCCGCTCTGCTGGGACAGTTGCAGACGCGATATCAGGAGTTGTCTCAGCTCGCCACACTCCTGTGCAGCGAGCAGGCAGAGGCTGAGAAACAGACCGAAAATCTGCGTGCGGCGCTTCAGTCTGCCCAGGATGAGCAGTCCGCCACGGCGCAAAACTTCGGGACCTGGAGGAGCAGGCCCTCGCCGAGCGGGCGTATCATGAGCATGTGGTGCATGTGATGCGCACCAGTCGCTCCTGGAAAGTGACTGCCCCCCTGCGCCGGGTTATCGATAAGTTGAGGGGCTAGCAGCGGGTCCCGCTGCTTTGGCGTCCATGGTGCCGCTCTGGACTGACGCCACCCTTAAACTCTTTACGTTTCCCCCATGGTTCCGCCCTGGCACGGGTCTTGCAAGCCGCGTGTCCAGAGGCGGAGAGGAAACAGGATCAGGCCGGCGTTAGCGAAGAAGTCCCTGCAGATATTCTCCATAGGCATTCTTGGAGAATATTTTTGCCCGCGCGGACAGCTGAGCGTCGTCAATCCAGTTTTGGCTCCAGGCAATTTCCTCAAGGCACCCCGTTTGCAGACCCTGACGTTTCTCTAGGGTGCGCACGAAATTGCCTGCATCCAGCAGACTGCCATGGGTGCCAGTGTCCAACCAGGCATAACCGCGCCCCATGGTCTCCACCCGCAATTGGCCGTCATCCAGGTACATCTGCAACAAATCGGTAATCTCTAACTCGCCGCGCGGCGAGGGTTTGACCTGACGCGCCCGCGCCGGGCGGTACCATCCAGGAAATAAAGACCCGTCACCGCATAGTTCGACGGCGGCACCTCGGGTTTCTCGATGATCTCACGCGCTTTGCCTTCGGCGTCAAAATCTACCACACCGTAGCGTTCCGGATCGGCCACGTGATAGCCAAACACCGTGCCGCCGGACACTTGTTTATCCGCAGCAGCCAGAACGTCCGGCAGGCCATGACCAAAGAAAATATTATCGCCCAGCACCAGCGCCGAGGCGGCCCCGTTCAGAAAATCCTCAGCCAGGATAAAGGCCTGCGCCAGCCCATCGGGCGAGGGCTGCACCACATAAGTCAGCGATATTCCCCATTGGCTGCCATCGCCCAGGGTGCGCTTGAACTGGTCCTGGTCTTGCGGTGTGGTGATCAGGCAGATTTCGCGGATGCCGGCCAGCATCAGGACCGAGATCGGGTAATAGATCATCGGCTTGTCATAGATCGGCAGCAACTGCTTGGAGACGCCCATAGTGATCGGATACAGCCGGGTGCCGGATCCCCCGGCCAGAATAATACCTTTTCGCTGCGTCATGTGCAGGCTCCTAAATCTTGCAAAATATCATTTAACCCGCGTCGCCAATCAGGTTGCGGGATGTCAAAACAGTCTCTAATGTGGTGCAATCCAGCCTGGAGTTCAGGGGGCGTGCCGCTGGGGTGGGGTAGTCGGAGCTGGCAATATCGGTGACCGCGCAGTTCAGATTGGCCTGCGCAAAAATTTCGCGGGCAAAATCGGCCCAGTTGGTCTGCGGTGCGCCGCTGAAATGATAGATCCCGGCCTTGGATGGATCAGCGGTCAACTGCTGCGCCATGGTGATGCAAGCGGCGGCAATGTCGCGCGCCATGGTGGGGGCACCGATCTGATCCGCCACAATGGTAAGCGCATCGCGTTCGGCGCCCAGCCGCAGCATGGTTTTGACAAAGTTGTTGCCATGGGCGGAGACCACCCAAGAGGTACGCAGGATGGCGTAAGCGCCACCTGCCGCCGCAATCCGCTGTTCACCTTTCAACTTGCTGCGGCCATAGGCCCCAGTGGACCGGTGGCGTCTTCTGGCCGCCAGACCGTGGTGCCGCTGCCATCAAATACGTAATCGGTTGAGATAGCGACAAAGGGAATGCCCAGATCAGCACAGGCCTGTGCCATGGCACCAGGGCTATCCCCGTTGATCATCGTTGCAGCGGCTTCGTCGTCCTCTGCCTTGTCTACAGCGGTGTAAGCGGCGGCATTGATCACAGCCTGCGGCTGGGCCTGCCGGATCACCTCTGCACAGGCGGCCGGATCAGACAGATCCGCCGCCGCCCGGTCCAGACAGATCACATCGTCAAACGCCGCCAGCTCCTGCGCCACCTGACCGGTTTTTCCAAAACCAAAACTGTCATATCTGTCTCCTTTTGCGCCATAGCAACACGGCAGCAATCCAAACTGCAACCTCAAACAAAAGGTCCAATGCAGGACAAAGGACAGTATCCAATGGGCCTGCGTTGGGGCACCGTCACCAGTGCATAGAGGTGATCATTGAAGGGCGCTGCCCACATAATGCCGCCGCCAATACTGTCCAGCACCAGATGCAGAAAGATCGCCGCTATAAAAATTCCGCCTGTGGCCAGGTAACGTCGTGCAAACAGGGCCAACCCCGGCAGGATAACAGCGGCCACTATCGCCCAGAACAGCGGAATGTGCACCCAATAACGGTGATGGTGAAAGGCCCGTTGATCGACCAGGTGAAACCAGATCATATCCAGATCCGGCAGCACGGCCCCGATCAGCGCGGCGGGTATCAAAAGCGGAATGCCACGACCAATCCCATAGGCCAGCACATAGCCTGACGGCAGATGCGCGGTCAGCACCGCAGGCGCCCTTCGGGCGCAGGGTGCTGTATGATTGCTCGTCCGATGATTGCTCGCCTGGCCGTCGTCATCACCCGCCAGTTCCCAGACGCTGTCCCACCCCGTCGCGGGCCTGCAGGGCGCGCCACCAGGTCTCGTTGTCCAGGTACCATTGCACGGTGCGCTCCAGGCCCTGCTCAACCGTGACAGAGGGGCGCCAGCCCAGCTCGTCCCGGATGCGTGAGGGATCGATGGCATAGCGCGCATCATGACCGGGGCGGTCCGTGACATAGGTGATCTGGTCCGCGTAAGAGGTGCCATCATCGCGCGGGCGTTTCTGATCGAGGATCGCACAAAGGGTCTGCACCAACTCGAGGTTCGTGCGCTCATTCTCGCCACCAATGTTATAGGTGCGCCCCAGTGCCCCCTGGTCAGCACCGTCAGCAGCGCATCAGCGTGATCTTCCACATAAAGCCAGTCGCGAATGTTTGAGCCATCGCCATAGATCGGCAGGTCCTTGCCCGCCAGCGCATTCAGGATCACCACCGGCACCAGCTTTTCGGGAAAGTGAAAGGGGCCATAATTGTTGGAACAATTGGTCAGCAGGATCGGCAGCCCATAGGTTTCGGCCCAGGCGCGCACCAGATGGTCAGAGGCGGCTTTGCTGGCGGAATAGGGCGACCGCGGATCATAAGCGGTGTCTTCAGTGAACAAGACCTCAGGATCATTTGGCAGCGAGCCGTAGACCTCATCTGTCGAAATATGATGAAAGCGGAAGGCCGCCGGGCGGCCAGCCTCAACCCAGTACTTTCTGGCAGCCTCCAGCATATTGAAAGTGCCGGTGATATTGGTCTCGATAAAATCACCCGGCCCATCAATGGAGCGGTCCACATGGCTTTCGGCGGCCAGATGCATCACCACATCCGGTGCATGGGCAGAAAAGACCCGGTCCAGGGCGCTGCGATCCCGAATATCAGACTCTACAAAGGCATAATTGGGGCTTTGGGCGGCTTGCGAAACATTATCCAAACAGGCTGCATAGGTCAGGGCATCCAGGTTCACCACCTCATGGCCGCGGGCGATCGCCAGCCGGACCACCGCCGAGCCAATAAAGCCGGCACCGCCAGTTACCAGGATTTTCATGCCATCTCTCCGTCCCAGGTGAAGGGGCTATCGAAGTTGGCCAGCGCAGTGGCCACCGCATCTTTTTCGCTCAGTAGGGGGGGGCCTTCAAAGTCCCAGTCGATACCGCAACTGTCCCAGGCCACCGCGCCATCGCAGTCGGGGGCGTAGTAATCGGTGCATTTATAGATGATTTCTGTATCAGGCTCGCGGGTAATGAACCCGTGTAAGAACCCTGCGGGGATCAGCAGCTGTAAGCCGTTCTCAAAGCTCAGCTCAGCGCCGAACCAGTGCCCATAGGTGGGGGAGCCTTTGCGGATATCAACCGCCACATCAAAAAGCCGGCCGCGACCGCAGCGCACCAGTTTTGCCTGGGCGTGGGGCGGGGATTGGAAATGCAATCCACGCAGGGTGCCCACCTGCGCCGACATCGAGTGATTGTCCTGCACAAAATCCAGAGTGATGCCATGACCTTCAAGGTTTTTCCGGTTCCAGCTTTCACTGAAAAATCCACGGGCATCGCCAAAACGACGGGGTTCCAGCAATAGAACGCCTGGCAGGGGGGTCTGTGTAATTTCCACAGTAATCTCCGTCTAGAATACTGCTTCGCTTTAACAAGCCGGGACGTGGTTGTCACGGGAAGCTTTTGCCGCAAAACCTCAGAGATATTGACCACCGCTTTCTGTGGTTCCGGCCAGGGTGCCAGGAAGGGAACTGCTGCCCGCCCCGCCACTGTCGAGGATGGCGTTTTGGGCCAGGGCATAGCGTGGGCCAGTACAGCCCGCAGTATCGCCGGTAAAACTGGCGCCGGTAAGCGCGGCGTGACAAAAGCCGCTCAAATCCAGCGCGCCGGTGTTCCAGGCCACCCCCAGACCCAGGCTGAAAGTGCAATCTTCCGCCAAAAGCCGGGCATGTCCGCGCAGATGTGCCAGGGCTGTCAGATTGCTGCCCAAGACAAGCGCCTGATCTGCACAGGAGACTTCGGCGCTCTCAAGGCTCAGTGCCGCACCGCTGCCTTCAAAATGGATATCAGCCAAGGTGACCGCAGCGCCACTTTCGACTTTGAGTGCATCCGCGCCGGTCAACGTCACCCCAGCCAGCGCGACCCGTGCACCGTTATGACAGGTGATCCGATTGAGGCTTACGAGGCTTGGATCTGCGGTCTCTCCGATAAGCTGCAAAGCCCGGAACCAAGCAGCCGGTCCGCAATGACCAGATCCTCGCCATAGCTGCCATCGGCCACCTGGAGAGTGACGTCATGCAGACCATTATCCAGACTTAGAGCCTGATTAACGGCATGTTGCAGGGTGAGAAAGGCGCCACTGGCCGCGTCGCTTAACCCGGTATTGGTGTCCGATCCGTCTGGGCGCACATAGTAGGTGCGGGGCGCGGTCAGGCGGTCCCGCAGATCTGGACTGCCCTGAGGAAAGTGGACCTGTCCTGTGGTGCCCGCGATATGCAGAGCCTCCTGCCAGTTGCTGCCATCGCTGCTGACCTTGATGGAAAAGTCATCGCTTCCGGTTGTGCCCATTTCAGCGCGTCCAGACCAGCTGGTTTGAAACAGCAGGCTGGTGGTATCGCTGGCGCCAGACTTGTTGAGCTTCAGCTGATGGCCCGCGCCCGTGTGGGTCAACAGGGTTGCAGCGGCGGCCACAGTCAAGGGATTGCTCGCATCTGCAGTGGCTCCAACTCCCAGAGCTGGCAAATTCTGCAACTGCGGCAGGACCGTCTGCCAGTCACTGCCGTCAAAGCGCAGGCTTTGCCCCGTGGGGGACACATCTGCCCGCCAGCCAGGCTGCGGCATCACAAAGCGCCAGATCATCCCATCCCACACCGCAATCTCGCTGTCATGACCGGCCCAGTGCCCGGTGGGCGCGGCGCCTATGATGTAGCGTGCACCTGTTGCGGGCGTCGGCGGTGGATCTGCCAGGGGCAGGTCAGCCACCGCAAGCTGGGTCACCATATCCAGGATCATCAGGGCCTCGTTATGGGTGACATGTTTTTGCGCCTGGGACGGCATCAGTAAAGGGAGGGACAGGGCGGGGGAGGTATCGGACATAGCAAGACTCCGGTTAACGGCAGCGAGGGGCTTGCATTAAACGGTGCATAGGTTGCGGTTCTCCAACCAGAGCGCACGCAGTCTTTAATTAAATGCAGGAAACAATAACCCGGGCAGGGCGGAATTATCCCCATTCCGGAACCAAAGGTTAATTTTTGACCTGTACCTTTGTCCGCGGTGGATTTGAGCGGGTTTTGCTCCGTTCTGGTGAGAATAAGGGGTGTTTTGGTGGGAGAACTGTGGACGGCGGCGGGTGTCATTCGCGCTGCAGACGAAGATATGCTCATTGGGCTGACGGATTTATGCGTCGTTCAGGTTGGGGATCAGGAATTTCTGACCGCGGCGGCGCGGGGCGGTGGCTGGGTGGTTGGCTTTGAGCTGCTCTCTGGCAGCGGCGCGCTGCAGGAGCGCGGCGGCTGGCGTATTCCGGATCACTACCTTCAGCTGGAAACAACGGATTTGATCGAAGGTCCGGGTGGTCAGCTTATGCTGGCAGGGCTGGCAGCAGAGCAGATGCTGGGGTTGCCGTTCCTGGCGCCGGGCAACGGGTCGCTTTTTGGCGCCCCTGTCACTTTTGAGACCGCCTCTACCAGCCTGTCAGATGTCTCTCTGCTGACTGCGGGGGACGGGGCTGGAAACAGTCTCGTGGCGTTCCGGTCGGGGGGGCTGGCACAGCTTAACCTGGACGGGGCAGGCGCGGCGCATCTGACGTCCATTGCGCTGTCTTCCGAGTTGCAGACTGCGCAGGTTGATGCGCTCAGTTGGATAGAGCAGGGCGGCCGGACGTTTGCCGTTGCCGCCTTTGGACCCAACAATACTTTGGTCAGTCTTACGGGGGTGCCGGGGGGCAGCCTGAGCGTCGCTGCGGAGCTGAGCAGCGGGCTGGAGGATGGGGTCTGGTTCTCGCATCCTGATGCGGTGGCGGTGGCGACGGTTGGTGACAGTATCTTTGTGGTGGTTGGTGCGTCGGGCAGTGGGTCGCTGACGGTTCTTGCGATGGACAGCACCACCGGAGCGCTGTCTCCGGTGGATCACGTTCTGGATACACTGGAAACCCGCTTTGCTGGGGTGACCCATATTGCAACGGCAGAATATGGCGGGGCGACCTATGTGGTTGCTGCCGGCGCCGACCAGGGGTTGAGCCTTCTCATTTTGATGCCAGATGGGCATTTGCGGTATTTGGACAGTATTGCCGGAACGTTGGATCAACCTTTGCGGGGGATTACAGCGCTGGAGGTGGTGGTGACGGGGCAGGGGCTGCGGGTCTGGGCTGCGACGGAAACCGCGCCCTACCTGATGGAGTTTTCGGCGGATTTGTCCGGGCAGGGTATGCAGATGACCGCGTCACAGGCGGGTTCTGCCCTGACGGGGGGCGAAGACGCGGATGTCTTGTTTGGGCTTGAGGGGAATGACACATTAATTGGTGGCGCCGGCGACGATATCCTGCGGGACGGGGGAGGGGTCGATTTCCTGTCCGGCGGTGCAGGTGCAGATGTCTTTGCCTTTGTCGCCGATGGAGAAAGGGATGTGGTCACGGATTTTGACATAACCCGTGACAGGTTGGATCTGAGTGAATTCGAGGGCAGTTGGGATCTGCAGGACTTACAGGTCTTCAGCCGGTCTTGGGGCGCTGAACTGATCTATCATGGCGAAGTCTTTGAGATCCGCAGCCTGGATGGCAGCTCTCTGGATGCTTCGGATTTCGGGCCCGCTCAATTCGCCCTTTTCCTGGACCGGGTAACGCCAACGCCCATTGAGCCGGGGAGTGGCCATCTGGTGGGCGGTAGCGGCCCTGACCTGCTGATTGGCAGTATCGAAGGGGACTTTCTGGATGGGGCAGGCGGCGATGACCGTCTCTCAGGCCGCAGTGGTGCGGATACTATATACGGTGGCAGTGGCGCGGATATCATTGTGGGCGGTGACGGAGATGACAGTCTCTATGGCGGTGCGGGAAATGACGTCATTTATGGCGATGGGGCCAGCGGTTTAAGCTGGCTGTAAGATCACCGCAGCCCTGTTGACAGCCGGTGACGAAGGAGAGATCCGCGCGATCGGCTGTCAGGCAGGACACTCTTCCCGGGGCGGTCTCTACTCAACTCCTCCGAGACTTTACCTTTTGGAACAGACAGGCTAGGCCAGTTTCAGCAGACACAAACGGATACTTAAATGTCTTCACATAAGTTATTTGGAAACCTATTCTTGAGCATAGGGGCGATGAAGGCCGGTACAACTTGGCTTTATTCCGTATTGAATCGTCACCCCGAACTTCACTTTTCGTTGGAAAAGGAAATCCACTATTTTTACCATAAATACGTAGATACCACGTTCCTGAACGAACCAAAGCGTTTGGCGAATGCCAAAGATCGCTACATGTTCCGCTTCAATCCTGAAAAGGCGAATGTGGACCGGGTTCGGGAGAACCTCCATTGGGTCAGTTCCTATCTCAACCGGCCTGTTGATGACTTCTGGTTCCGCAACCTGTTCCATATGCGGCCGCATCAAACCTGGGCCTGCGAATTTTCAAATCTGAATGCGCATCTCCCCCCAGAAGCCTGGGGCCAGATTGCGGCGCAATGTGACAATCTGCGGGTTCTTTATACCATGCGTGACCCGGTCAAACGACTGTGGAGCCATACAAAATTCCATCTTCAAATGACCGGCCGCACTGACAAGCTGGAGACATGGGGGCCGCGGGAATTTGAGAAATTCATGCGTCAACCTCATATCTGGGACAATGCAGAATACGGCCGCGTGTTGCGGAACCTGAAGCCGCAATTGCCTGCCGAAAATGTCAAAGTGATCTTTTACGAAGATATTCACGCTGATCAGCGTGGTATGCTGAAAGGTATTGAGGATTTCCTCGGGGTCGAGCATTTCAATTATCCGCAGAAGCAGCTGGATGCCCGCCCTACCGAAGGCGTGAAACGGTCGATGCCCGAGTTCTTTACAGAGCTGGTGGCGAAAGATGTTGATCGGATTAAGACTGAAATCCGCGCCGAAGGCTACCAGATCCCGGACAGCTGGCTCTAGCGGGGTCACAGATCCCGACCTTGTGCATTGGTGAAAAAGATGTGGCTGCTTTGTTGTGAAGCAGCCACATCTGTTATGGGGCCTCGAACAAGATCAGCTGCAGCCCTGATTAGGCGCCAATGCGATTCTCCTGCGCTTTTTTCCAATACCTGCAGCCAGGCTCAGGCAGGGTGAGAGCTCAGTTTAGGGACGTATAAAAAAACCAGCCAAAAGGGTGTCATCCTTTTGGCTGGTTACAGGAATATAGGCCTATCCGCACGAAGATGATTTCGTGCGGATAGGCGGTATGCGGTTTTAGGGGCAGGAGGAAGGCGCAGCCGCGCAGGAGGCGCTTCCGCCGGCAGCGAAGGTACAGGCAAAAGAGGAGCCCCCGCGGGCAAACTCAACACATGTGCCAGCCACAACGATATTGCCGTTTTGCTTCAGTTCCAGTTCCGGTTGCCCGGTTCCGGCAAAGGACATCCGCGCAGATCCGCTTTCATACTGCAGTTTGAAGTCGGGATCACTTCCGGAGGTGTCATCCAGTGTCAGGCCGACGGCCCCACTGGCACTGGCAATTATGCTGCCATTCGCAACATCCAGGGCGGCCCGTGGACTGGCGGTACCCAGACCAAGATCGCCATCCGTATCCACATAAATGGAATTGGTGGGCGCAGAGGGCCTGATCTTGAACGGCAGCTTGCTGCCATTGGTGGCATCGCGGACAAAGAAGTTGGTCTCGTTGCCTGCCACATCCCAGGTCTGGGGGGTAAAGCCGGAAGAACCGTTCTGTTCCAGTCGCAGGGTTGGGGTATCACCATCGGGCACATGGATTTCAACCACCGGGTTGTTGGTGCCGATACCAAGACGGCCCGCATTGTCGACGTAGAGCGAATGCGATGGTGCTCCGGCTTCGATGGTAAACGGGGTGCGACCGCCGTCGATATCGTCAATGGAGAACTTGTTGGCACCGCCATTGGAACTGTCGTTGAAGGTGATCTGCCAGTCATTGCTTGGGAAAGAGGCCGAGTTGGAGGTGTCCACGGCGTGGATGCGCAGGTTGTTTTCCTTCAGCCGCAGGGTGTCAAAGCCAAAGCTCTCGCCATTCACACAGTCAAAGCCGGCACAGATGCTGCCATCGACAATCAGGTCATCTAGGATCACCTGGTCTGCCTGGGCTGCACCGGCGATAAAGCCCAGGGCGCCGATCCCAGAAATGAGGCTACGTTGGAATACATGTAACATCAAAAAATTCCTTCTTCGTTGGCGCCGCGTGTCTTGCGCTGCGCTGCATATTTTTTATCGGTCAGTCTTCGTTAATCTCTTCGGGAGTGATGATCACTCCGCGCGAGACCACAAATGTGCCGTCTTTGTAAAAGGGTTTGGCCTTGGAGGAGGCAATTTCTTCCCTGCCGTTGTCGATGGGATTAGCGATCTCAATCTGCTCATCGGTGGCTGCCCTCAACTCATAATGGTAATTCCCGTCCAGCACCACGCCGCGCTCCAGTTCGTAAACTGGCGTGCCGGCTGCCACGAAAATCTCGGTTCTTTTACCATTGGGGGCTGATATAATCAGGGTCGCGTTGCTGAGACCGGTCCAGTTTTCAAACCAGACAGCATTGGAATTGTGCTGGAACGCCGGATCAGCGTTCAGCGCCAGAACAGCCCCCGCAGTCACCAGATAGCACAGCAGGCCCAGTCCCGCGGTCAGAAGGTTTGATACATATCTCATCCGTGCTCTGTCCTTGTTGGGAGCATCAACTCTTATGGCTGATCAGGTCGCTTCTAGAGACAAAAGCAACCTGACCCCACGTCAGGATAACGCAAGATAATATAAATCTTAAGTGTTTTTTAACGATATCGCCATTTTACGTTGTCGGCGCGATATTTTAAAGAACTCCAGCCTGTTAAAGAACTCCGGCCTGGCTGAAGACACCAAAGAAGTTTCCGATCAGGTTGGAGATGGTCAGCGCATCATTGATGGGCGATTCCGTTGCGATCAGCAAGTCACCTGGGTTGATCTGGAAGCTGCGCGCCGAAAACAACCCGTCCGCTGATGTCAGATCAAGACTGAAAACCACCCGTTGCTGACGCGGGCCGCGCTCTCCCGGCGCGATGGCGCTAGGGGGGTACTCACGCAGAACCAGCAATCCCTGCGGATCCGCACGGCTGTCTTGAAACCCGCCAGAGATGGATATCGCGTCCATCGCTGACATCTCATCCTTGGTGAAGATGTGCAGATCTTCTTTGCCGGTGGCACCAAAGGACAGGAAATAGCGTTCATCCTCCTCGACAAAGACCCGGTCGTCGCCGCGCAGCAGAGTGTCGAGCTGTGGATCGTCCAGCAGCTTGTCCACCGAGGTGCCGTAGATCTGGTGGCCGCGCACCAGGCGGATCTGCGGATTGTTGAGGCCGGCGCTGATGCCGCCGCCCGCTGAAATCAGGCCCATCACCGAATAGTTCCGGTTGGGCATCGGATAGGTGCCCGGCCGGGCGACGCCTGAGACCAGGTCGACCGAGTTGTTGCGCCCTTCTTTGACGTCCAGCTGCAGCTGGGCAGAGGGAACAATGGCTTCCAGTTCAACCTGTAGGTTTTCGCGGGCCAGATCCGGGGTCAGCCCCAGCACATTCACATTGCCTACATAGGGCATGAAGATGGTGCCATTGGCCGCCACCCGAACATCCTGCAGTTGTACATCCTTCTGATCGATCGAGGTGAGCAGAGAATTGTCGCTGCTGTCCCAAATGCGCAGGGTCAGCATGTCACCGGGCTGAATGATCTGGGTCTTGGCGCCATGGCTGGCGCGGATCCAAGGTAAACGTTCCTGTTTGCCGGTGGCGGGCCAATGCGCCACCGTGGGCAGAAAGGCGCGAGTCACCTGGTAGAGGGAAAAACCGGCATCCTCTGCGTCGGATTGTTTGACAATCTCTTCGCTGGCAGGGGCGCCGCCGGGCAGGCGCCCGCAGGCCGCCGTAACCAGAGATAGGCCAACAAGGGCGAGCAGGGGAATCACTAGGCGCATGGAGGCTCTTTCAGGAAACATCTTGATTTTTGATAGCCGCAAGATACTAGGCTTGGGCGGTGCGTCAACCAAGAGGACGCAAGCAGTAGTGTCTTCAGCAGGAACAGGAACCAGAAATGGGTTTTCCAGCCACAGTGAGAGAGGTTACGGTGGTTTTAGGGGCCTCGGGGGGGATTGGCTGGGTGCTACGCCAGTGCTGGCCCGGGATGTTGTCGGCAGAGGCGCAAACCCGCTGGCAGGCGCGCAGGCCTCAGGCGGATGCGGGGCTGCAGGAAGATTGGGTGATACTGGATCCGCTGCAGGACCCTGATGGTTTGATGCAGGCGCTGGAGGGGGCAGATCAGGTGCTTTGCCTGGCCGGGGTCGTGCCCGGGCGTGGCACCGATCTTGCGGACAATACGCATCTGGCGCTGGCCGCGATTGAGGCTGCGGCTCAGGCGGCAGACCGGTCCGGGCGAGACGAGGGTGCAGCTAGGGTGTTTCTGGCCTCGTCGGCCGCCGTCTATGGCGCGGGTTCGGGGCTGTTGCGAGAAGAAGAGCCGGTGCGGCCAACCCATGCCTATGGTCAAGCCAAACGGGACATGGAGTTGCAGGCTTTGGCGCGGGGGCAGGAGCTGGGCGTGCCGGTCTGTGCCCTGCGCATCGGCAATATCGCCGGGTTGGATGCTATTCTGGGCGGCTGGCGACCGGGATTCTCTTTGGATTGTTTTCCCAACGGCCAGAGCCCGCGACGCAGTTATATCGGAGTGCGCACACTGGCACAGGTTCTGGCAGCCCTGCTGCGGACCCCGCGTCTGCCGCCCATCGTCAATCTGGCGCAGCCGGGGACGATCGACATGGGGGATCTGTTGCGCGCGGCGGGTCGGGAATTTGCGCTGCAACCGGCCTCAGAGCGGGCCATTCCAGAGGTGGCGTTTGACCTGACCTTGTTGCAGAAAGCCCTCTCACAGAAAGATATGCCTGCCACAGCGGATGCCGCTTGTCTGGCAAGGGAATGGGCCGTACTAGAACCGGATTTTCACGCCCTGCATTTGGAAGGTTCTGAACGCCCATGACCTGGCGCAAACGATTTTTTGATCTTTTCTTCGTCACGCTGCTGATCGTTATTCTGGGGCCAATTCTGCTGGCTCTGCTTTTGTGGCTGTTGCTGAAAGAGGGTCGGCCGGTGTTCTACCTGGCAGAACGCATGACCACGCCAACCCGCGGCTTCCGCTTGTGGAAACTCAGGACGATGACGGTGGTGGAGGGCGATACCGGGGTCTCGGGCGGCGACAAGACGGCGCGCATCACCAAGACCGGCGCCTGGCTGCGCTCTAAGCGGTTGGATGAATTCCCACAGCTGTGGAATATCCTCAGGGGCGATCTCTCCTTTGTGGGGCCGCGTCCGCCACTGCGTCAATATGTCGAAGCCTATCCGGAGATCTACGAGGCGGTGCTGAAATCGCGCCCCGGTGTCACCGGCCTGGGCTCGATCGTCTATCACAAACATGAGGCGGCGCTGCTGCGGCGCTGCGCCAGTGCCAAGGCAACCGATGCGGTCTATTCCCGGATCTGCATTCCGGCCAAGGCGCGCCTGGATCTGATCTATCAGCGGCACCAAAGCATGTGCTTCGATCTTGATCTGGTGTTTCAGACCATCGGCAATATCTTTCGGCGCTCCTGAACCGGAGGGACGAGGCGGCCGCAATGGCGGGGCGGGTCTCTCCTGCTTTCTGGCCGGGCTTTTTGGGGGCGAAAGGATACAAATTTGTGCGTTTTCGGTTTTAGAAGAAACGGCGGGTTTTCGCTAAGCTTATATTTGTGTTAGGAAACGGAAGTGAGTAATACTGAGACTCAAATAAATTTTGAAACTCTAAATGTGCGATGGTCACGAGGTCTTGGGTCATGGCACTTTTTATACCGATTATGCGCAGGCCCAGTATTTTCCGGGGCTTGATGCGATAGGCATGCGCCTGATTTTTGCAGGGTTGGCGGGCGATAACGCGGTGAATAAGTGAAGTAGAAGTAGTTGAGTGCCGGGGCACAGGATATGTTTGATTTAATCAGTCGGCTTTCGAGAAAACAAAAATCCTATGTCTTTCTGACGCTGGATGCGCTGCTTTGTCCTTTGGCACTGTTTTTACCTTTGTGGTACAACCCCTGCCAGATCCAGCGCTGCAGACCCTGGCCCTGATGGTGCCTGTCCTGCCCTACGCGGTTCTGGTGACGGCGGGAACCTCGGTCTGGTTGGGATTGTACCGGGTTAAACTCAACGCTTATGAGCGTCACGCAATGATGCTGACGGCGCTGGTGGCTGTGTTGACGGCGACGGTTCTGGCCCTGCTCACCTATATGGTGGGGCCGGATTTGCCGCCGGGCACCTATGTGGTCTTTGGGTTATTCTATTTCGTCTCTATGGCGCTGGCGCGGGCGATCATGCTGCAGCTGACGTTGGTGATTTATCGCCGGATGCAGCCGCGCTGCCGGGTGCTGATTTATGGCGCCGGTGCTACGGGCACGCAACTGGCCCAGGCGCTGAAATCCCATGATGGCATCGATCCGGTGGCCTTTGTCGATGACAATACCTCTTTGCAGGGGGCGACCCTGCTGGGGCTGCCGGTCCACACGCCGACGGATATCGCCGAGATCGTCGCCAACCGTGGAATCAGACGGGTGCTCTTGGCAATGCCGTCGCAAAGCGTCGCAAAACAGGCTCAGATCACCCGTCGCCTGCAGGCGCTGGACCTAGAGGTTCAGGTGTTGCCTTCCTTTGCCCAACTGATTGGCGAAGAGGCGCTGGTAGACAAGCTGACACCCGCTTCAGCGCAGAGTTTCCTGGGGCGGGATACGCGGGATGTGCCCTTGAATGCGGCCAGCCAGTCTTATCAGGATCGGGTGGTGCTGGTCTCGGGGGCTGGGGGATCGATCGGGTCCGAACTTTGCCGTCAGGTCCTGGCCTGTCATCCCACCAAACTGGTGCTCTACGAGCTCTCCGAGCTGGCGCTTTATACTATCCATCAGGAATTGTTCCCACTGGGCCAGGAACTTGGAGTTGAGGTGGTGCCAGTGCTGGGGTCGGTGACTGACCCACGTCAGGTCCGTATGGTGCTGGAGCGGCATCAGATCCAGGTGGTCCTGCATGCGGCCGCCTATAAACATGTGCCCCTGGTCGAGGCCAATCCCCTGCCTGGGCTGGCCAACAATGCCTTTGGCACCCAGACACTGGCGCGGCTTTCCGCCCGTGCGGGCGTGGAGCGCTTTATTCTGATTTCCTCGGACAAAGCGGTGCGCCCGACCAATGTGATGGGGGCCTCCAAGCGCATGGCGGAACTTATTGTGCAGGATCTGGCTTCGCGCAATTCCAGGACCATCTTCACCATGGTGCGTTTTGGCAATGTGCTGGGGTCCTCCGGCTCTGTGGTGCCGCTGTTTCAGGATCAGATCAGCCGGGGCGGGCCGGTGACGGTGACCGACCCGCGGGTCAAACGCTATTTCATGACCACCCACGAGGCAGTGCAACTGGTGTTGCAGGCTGGTGCCGAAGCCCAGGGCGGTGAGGTCTTTGTCCTGGATATGGGTAAGCCGGTTTCTATCCTGCATTTGGCGCGCCAAGTGATCGAAAGCGCAGGCTATAGCCTGCGGGATGAAGACACCCGGATGGGGACATCGCGATCGAAATCATTGGCCTCAGGCCAGGTGAGAAGATGGAAGAAGAGCTGACGCTGAGCGCCAACCTGACCCCGACCCACAACCCCAAGATTTTCTGCGCCCGAGAGGCGGTGCTGTCGGAAATTGAGGTGGCAGCCCTGATGCGAGAACTGCGCCAGGCGGTGGCCAGCGGTGATGAAGTGGGGGTTCGAACTTTGATCGCTCGCTGGATCGAGGGCGGCGGAGAAGACACGATCGGGGCGCGAAAGACCTCCTGATCCATTGAAATGTTTGTCTCTTTCATGCTTTAACGGTATGCAGCGTATGGCAGTAAGGGCAGTGGATTCCCCGGTGAATATGATTTCGAAATTTTCCGCGCGGTTGGCGCTTGCGGGCTGGATTGCTGCGGTGACCTGTATAGGGGCGGCGCCGGCTTTGGCGCAATCGGAGCCTTTGCTACTCAAAGTACCGCCAGCGCTGAGGAGGCGCCGCGCTTCAAACGCATTCCGGCGCCGAGCCTGAATTTCTACGGCACCTCCGGGCTGATTGATATGCCCAGTGCTGAAATGCAGCCCGATGGTCAATGGAACACCACTGTGTCCTGGTTTGCAGGCCAAAGCCGCTACAATATGACATTCCAGGCACTGCCCTGGCTCTCGGCCACCTTTCGCTACAATGGTATCCAGACCAACGGAACTCCGATTGACGGCTTTAACACCTATTACGACCGCGGCTTTGATGTGCGGGCCCGCCTCTGGAGAGAGGGACGCTGGCGTCCTGCTGTGACGGTGGGGCTGCAGGATTTTGCCGGCACCGGCATCTATGCGAGCGAATATATTGTTGCGACCAAGGGCTTTGATACACCTGCGCTGACGGCGCGGGGGGGACCCGGACGGCTGAAGGTGACGGCAGGGCTGGGCTGGGGGAGACTGGCCACCCACGGGGCAATTGGCAATATCGGTGGAGTGCGGCCTGGCTTTGTTGCTGGATCTTCAGGTGGCGAGCTGTCTATTGACCAGTGGTTTCGCGGCGATTTCGCCCCTTTTGCAGGTCTTGAATGGCAGGTTGATGACCGCTGGGGGCTAAAGGCGGAATATTCCTCGGATGCCTATGTAACAGAAACCGGCGGGCCGGATGTTTTTGAACGCGAGTCCTCTCTCAACTTTGGGGTAGAATACGAGTGGACGCCTCGCACCCGGCTGGGCCTCTATTACCTCTATGGCTCGGAAATCGGGCTGAGCGCGCAGTTCCAGCTGAACCCGAAATACTCGCCAACTCCGATGATGGTGCCCGCGCCGATACCCGTGTCGCCCCGCAGCAATTGGGCACCGGACCCGAGCGACTGGAGCCAAGACTGGGCCAGAAGCGAGGCCACGGTGCTGAAGATCCGTGACCAGCTTGCCGAAGCGCTGCGCCAAGATGGACTGATTCTGGAAAGCCTGGATATCAATGGGACCAGCGCCGAAATACGGTTCCGCAATACCCGCTACCGCTCCTATATGCTGGCGGTGGGTCGCGCTGCGCGGGCGGCATCGCGGGCTCTGCTAGCCTCGGTCGAGACCTTTCGACTGGTGCCTGTGCGCACCGGTATGGGCCTGTCCTCCACGGTGCTGCGGCGTTCAGACCTAGAGGCGCTGGAATTTGCCCCCGATAGCACCGCGGCGATATTGGCGGTGACCGGTTTCACCGACGCGCGCCCGATGTCCGATCAGGCGCTGCAATCGGGTGATCTTTATCCGGCCTTCGCGACCTCGATCAGCCCCTATTCGGCACCGGCCTATTTCGATCCGGATCGCCCGTTCCGGCTGGATGTCGGTCTTGATTTCGCCGCCAGCTACGCGCCGGCGCCGGGCTGGATCTTTGCCGGTGCCATCCGTCAACGCCTGGCCGGCAATGTCAAAGACGGGCGCGCCTCGAATTCTGCCTTGCCGCATGTGCGCACCGATCAGGTGGAATATGCGCAGTTTGGCACCACCCTGGAGAACCTTTATCTGGCGCGCAGCTGGAAACCGGGCGAAAATCTCTATGCCCGCGCCACGGTTGGCTATTTTGAGAGCATGTATGGCGGCGTCTCGAGTGAACTGCTGTGGAAGCCGGTGTCGAGCCGCTTGGCGCTGGGGGTCGAGGGCAACTATGTCATTCAGCGTGACTTCGATCAGCGCCTGGGCTTTCGCGACTATAAAACGTTTACCGGACATGCCTCGGCCTATTACCAACTGAACAATGGCTTTCACGCGCAGGTCGATGTGGGCCGGTATCTGGCCGGCGACTATGGCGCCACCTTCAGTATTGATCGGGTGTTCGCCAATGGCTGGTCGGTGGGCGGCTTTTTCACCAAGACCGATGTCTCGGCGGAAGATTTCGGCGAAGGCTCGTTTGACAAGGGCTTTCGCTTCCGGATTCCGCTGGATTGGATGCTGGGACGCCCCAGCCGCAACGCCTTTGGCACGACCATACGTCCGGTGCAGCGCGATGGGGGGCAACGGGTGGTGGTGCCGGGACGGCTTTATGGAAAAATCCGCGATGCGCATCGCGCCAGCCTGGAACAGCAAGGGGCAACGTTTTGGGAATGAGATTGCATCTGGCAAGACTGACGGCGCTGAGCGTCATGATCCTGGTTGGCGGTTGTAGCCGGGGACCAGAGAAAGCCCCGCTTGAGGTTGAGGTGGCGCAGGCCGTGGGGCAGAAGGTCGCCGCTCTGCGCAACCGCTCTGAGGAGGTGCGTCCGCCGCCGACCCGAGCTCAGCTCGACACTGTCAAAAGCCCCTATATCGAGGTGACGCTAGAGCGCCACGATCTGCTGGCCTATCTGCGCCAAGAGGCGGTGCGTCGCGATGGCGAGCCCGGCCAGATCGTGGTCTGGCGCACCGATGACAATGTCACTCTGGCGCTGCGCAATGGTGTATTGATTGCCACCCGCGGTCTTGGCGATGATCTGCTATCGGCCTCGGCGCTGGTTGGAAATGGTGCCAGTGGACCGCAGCGCGGGGGGGCGCGGAGCTATCATATTCGCGGGCTGGACAATGAATCCCGCAGCCTCAACCTGGCCTGTGACTTGCAGGATCTGGGTGCCGAGACGATAGAGATTATCGCGCTCAGCTATGCCACCCGGCATCTGCAGCAGCGGTGCGAAGGCGGTGAGGGCGCCGAGGCTGGCGTGGTGGTGAATGATTATTGGGTTGATTCGGTCTCGGGGCGTCTGTGGCAGTCGCGCCAATGGGCCGGTCCCACCATAGGGTATCTGCGGATCCGGCAATTGACCCTCTGAAGGTCAATATCTGCTGATTTTCGGCAACGGAGACATAAAAACTAAATTTCAACCAATAGGCGCGAAAAACCTGCGTTGAACTATAACCTGAACTGGCTTAACATTAGCCCAGAGCATTCCAATGGAGTTTGGATTATGAAACAGATCATTACCGCATTTTTTCTTGCCGCTGTCGCAACTTCGGCCTCGGCACAAGTCGTTGAAGAAACCCCAATCTTTCTGGGTCAGACCGGCCTGACCGTTGGCACCACGGCTGCTGTCGTTACGACTGTGGTTGTCGTTGGCGTCATCGTCAATGACGATGACGAATCGGGCACCACAACCACAACCACAACCAACTAAGACTTGGTAAGGCAGGCCTATGGGTCTGTGGTTTTGAGATAGCGGGCCCGTTGGGCCCGTTTTTCCGTTTGGCGTCACCTATAGGCAGTGATGCGCCGAATGCGGGGCCACTTGGCTATAAACGGCCCCATACCGATTCCTCTTGTTAGATAAGCTACTGTTTCCTAACAAGAGTTGCAGTTGGAAGTAGCGCGCACCCTGTCACAATGCGCGCACCCATAATAGGGGTTATGTTAAATACACCAAGACCCTATGGCACGAGATCATTCAGAATGCTTGAGAGCTGCCGTGCTTGATCAGAGAAGCTGGTGACGGGTATCGATGGGGTTGCGGTGGGTTTCTCGTCGAGAACTTCAATAATCTGTTGACGCAATTCGGTGCTGGGGGCTCCGATTGGGATCAGCTTATGAGCTGGAATGCTGCCATGTTCGACCGTACCGCCACTGTCCGTCTGGATGACCCGGATACCGCGGGCCAAAGCCTCGCGGATGGCAAGCCCAAAGGTTTCTTTCCATTGAGAGGTGAACAGTAAAACATCTATTTTTGAGTAGAAATCATCCATGTCCGACTGTGAGAACCTGGGGTGTATCTGCCAGTTGCCGGATAGGGCCTTTAGAGTGCGGCCCTTCCACCAACTGCCATCCAGACTGCCATCGACCACAAGCCCGGCGAAATGACTGTGTGGCAACCCCGTAAAGGCCTCACGGATCAGTGGCCAGCCTTTGATTTGTGAGGGCCCCCCGACAAATCCAAAAACCAGCCTTGGGTCTTTTTCGCGCCGCGCGGCCTGGCGGTCTTTGAAATCAGCCTTCGGCATGTTGACGCCATTGCTCCACACCACACCCTTGCCAGGACCAAAGCCAGAGGCCTCGCTCAGGTTCAGGGCGAACTGGCTGGGGTATGTAATGACATCGGCATAGGCGGCCTGGGCCGCCAGATAGTCAAAACGGGTGCGGGCTGCAGAGAAATTCTCTGCACAGGAGCGACAGTTCTCAATGCGCACCGGATCCTGGCCGCAGTACCGTTGGTTGACCCGGATCATGAATTGCCGATCGCAGATCCACCAGAAATCATGCACGCTCAGAACAACAGGGAGACCGCGGGCCTTGGCTGTCTGAAGGACGCCTGCGCCGATATCCTGCAGGCAATGGGCGTGTAGGACATCGGGTTGTAGCTGGTCTATCAACTGTCCGAACAGGGCCGTTATCTGCGGATTGTCATAGAGCTCTGCATAGGAGCGGTTCTGATCGATATGGATGAGGTAATTGGCGATGCCGTTCTTTTCAGATTTTGTCAGCGTATAGGGGGCAAGTCCCTGCCCGAAGGTGACCGAGACCACCGAAACGCGGCAGCCGGTCTGATGAACAAGAGCCTGGGCGACCTCTTCAGCTACAATGGTTGCGCCGCCATAGGTGAAAGGGGCAAAGAAGACATTGGCGAGCAGGATGTGCATGTCTTTCATCCCTTGACCCAGTGTAAAATTTCGGGGGAAATAATGTGGTCTTCGGGTTGACCAGACCAGCGGGTTTCAAGATCAGCGCGGGCTGCATTGCCCATCTTTCGGGCTGTGTCGGGATCGCGCGCCAGCTGCTCAAATGCGGTGGTCCAGGCCTCAGGCTCATCTGCAATCAGGCCGGTTTCCCCTGCGCGGATCACATGCGCCATATCGCTGACCGTACCAGCAATCGAGGGGACCCCGACCGAGGCAGCATCAATGACCCGCACGGCGGATTTGCAGCTGTTAAAGATATCATTTGCCAGCGGCATGATGGCGCAATCCGCCAGGGCCAATGTTTCAAGATAGCGCGCATAGGTGGTGAACGGGTGTGTTTCGACTTGCTTTTGCAAGTCTGTGGGTAGGAAATCCGTGTCGAAATGGCCCAGGATCATCAATCGCCGTTGGGGAGCAGCAGCGAGGAATGCAGAGACCTGCTCTTGGATGATGGCAAAATCGGCCTCATGCCCCTGCGACCCGCTGGCAAAGGCCAAGCGGAAGACACCGTCCTGCCTTTTGGCGGCGCCTGCGGCGGCCTGGGCCTGAGCGCCAGCTTCCAGGGTGAGCGCATCGGCAAAGTTGCGGCGGATATGGACAGGACGTCTTGTGTAAAGTCGCGTGTGTTGCGCCATCCCGGGGGTCGAAACGGTAATCAGATCGGCCCCGTTCATCATGTCCAGGTAACGGGGCGCTTCGGAGAGAAAATGCAGCTTCATGGAGGCGGGCAGCGCTGACATATTCTGATAGGTCTCATAGGCAGAGACCGAGAACAATGGGTCGTCAAGATCATACAGAATTGGCAGCCGTAGCCGATGGGCTTCGTAGCGATACATCGAGGTGACGGGTGTGTTTTGCAGCCGGTATTCCATCAGATGCGTGGCATCCTGCAGGACTGAGACGCAGCGCGGTACGTCCTGGTAATGGGCATAGCCGACATCTACCCCTTGGGTCTCCCAGAAACCCGCCAGCTGTTCGACCCGGTATTTGCGGCACTGGGGCAGGTTCATATCTGCAATCAGCGCAATTTTGCGGCGTTGCCGCAGAACCGCCGGCGCCGGGGAAATGTGAAAGGCCTCCTTTTGGGCCAGGGTTTGCCAGACCTTGCCAAGGTACATGTGATCTCGGTGCATGGCAGTATCATGACCCAGCGCGGCAGTCCCAGAAGGGGCAAGGCCCCGGAGACGCATCGCAATATAGATCCGGGCCTTGCGTGCGGCTGACCGCAGCCCCTCCTCCCGGCAGCTTTGAATAAACCTTTGAATAAGAGCTGTTCTAAAAAAACGACGCACAATAAAATCCTTATTTTAACATCGTTGCTAGCCTATTTTCAAATGCTGCACCATAGCGCCAAACCTATTGCGGACGGGCGCATTGAAAACGGGCCTTGACCACCAGCAACAAGTGGCGGATGTCCAAGTCATGCCCGTTGCCCCCGCTTCTTCAGCCCCTGTGCCAGTCCTTATTCTCATGGGGGTTTATAATGGCGCGCGCCACCTGGCTGAACAGCTGGAGAGCCTGGCAGCCCAGGACCATGTGAACTGGCGGCTTTTGTGCAGCGATGATGGGTCCAGTGATGGCAGCCAGCAGATCATTCGCAGCTTTGCCGGTCAAAACCGCCACCCGCTGGAATTGCGCCAAGGCCCTGGCCAGGGGTTTTCCCGGAATTTCATGCAGATGATCCGTAATCTGGAGGAGAGCCCGGAGTATATTTCATTTTCTGATCAAGATGATATCTGGTTGCCGCATAAACTCTCCCGGGCCCTGACCGCGCTCTCAAAGGTCCCGGCCACAGTTCCGGCCCTCTATGCGTCGCGGCAATGGGTCTGGGAATCAGACACCCAACGCAAACGATTGAGCGCGCGGCTGCAGCGGCCCGCGGGTTTTCGCAATGCCTTGGTCGAAAATATCGCGACAGGAAACACCATCGTCCTGAATCCTGCGGCCGCAGGGCTGGTGCGCGAGGCGGCCCGCCTGACAGGCGATGTCTTTGCGCATGACTGGTGGCTCTATTTGCTGATCAGCGGTGTTGGAGGACGGATCTTGTTTGATGAGGAACCGGGCCTGCTTTACCGACAGCATGGGGCCAATGTGATTGGCGAAGGCGCAGGCATCCGGGCCCAGCTGCGCCGTAAATACGCCGTGATGCAGGGCGCCTTTGCGCAACGGGTTGGCGGTAATCTTCAGGCTATGCAGGCGGTGGCACCCCTGCTGACGCCTGACACCAGATCGACCCTGGAGCGGTTTACTGCCGCGCGCCAAAGTCACCTTCCCTGTCGCCTGTGGCGCTTTTATCAAAGCGGTGTCTATCGACAGTCACGGGCGTCGCGCTTTGGCTTTTGGGGAGGTGCCGCTCTTGGCCGTGTCTGACGCGCGTCCCACCATCCTGTTGGCAGGTGGCGATGGGGGGCCCTCGGGTGTGCCACGCAATATCTGCATGTTGGCCCGCGCCTTGCAAGACGCGGCCGAAGTGCATGTGGTGAGTGAGGCAGACCGTGGTGGCTATGTTGATCTCAAAGCAAGTGGTGCCAGGCATCATGTTGTTCAGAGGTTGAAAAGCAGCTTGAACCCTGGCCATCTGTGGCGCGGATGGTGTGGTTTTCTTGGGATTGTGCAAAGCAGGCCCTGGTCTCTCGTCTGGCTGCATGCCCGTTTGCCTGTCCTGCTGGGGCGTCTTGCGCTGGCCTTGCGCCTCTGGCGTCCGGCACCGGAAACCCGCGTGGCTCTGACCTATCACGGGCTGCCTTTTGGACCAGGTCACCGGTCGGGGATGGCGGCGCTGTCGCGCCGGGTCGAGCAGGCCCTGCTTGCAGCCTGCCCGCCGTTGGATTTGATTTTTCTCACGGTGACCCAGAAACAGCGCATGGTCACCGCTGTTGGTGCTTCGGTGTTGCGGCGGCACCGCTGCCATGTTCTGCCCAACAGTTCGGATCTGGGGCCCCTGCCCCAGCGGCCTGACCCCCGAACCCCAGGCCGCACATTGGTTCTGACCGGGCGTGTGGGTTATCAGAAGAACTATGCACTGGCCGTGCGCTTCTTTTCCCACCTGCCCCAAGATATGCGGCTCATCCTGTGTGGTGGTGGCACCGCAGAGCCTGCATTCCAGCGCCAGATGCGCCAGATCGCGGGACCGGCGGCAGCCCGGCTGGAATTTCGCGGTGCCATGGCCGATATCCGCCCCGTCTTGGCTGAGGCGGATGGTTATCTCCTCACCTCCCGTTATGAAGGCACCCCGATCGGGGCCCTCGAAGCCTGTGAGGCGGGGTTGCCGCTGTTGCTCAGCCCATTCGAAACCGCTGCAGATGTGGCAGCCGGTCATCCCATGGCGCGGGTGCTGCAGCTGAGTGCTGAGAGCATGGATCAGGATGCCAAGAGTGCAGACCTCCTGATCCACGAGTATCTGGTGGCGCGGGAGCGGCACAGCACAGAGATCCGCGCGGCCTGGAAACAGCAGTGGAGTCGATCTGCTTTTGACAGAAATGCCCAGGCTCTGTTGCGCGAGTTGCTGTCGCCCCGCCAATAACCTATTGGGAACTGGCTTCTTTCAGGTTGCGATCGTGATGTTCCAGGGCTTCCTCGATGTCGCTATAGGCCACGACCTTACCCTCTTCCAGCACCACTCCGTAGTTGCACATGCGTCGGACCATGGGCGGAGAATGGGTCACTACCACGGCGCTTGCGTTCTCCAGCCGGGCTTCAAAAAGCTCGACGCTCTTGCGCTTGAAAGCCCCATCCCCGACCGAGGTCACCTCGTCGATCAGGTAGGTGTCAAAGCGGATCCCCATGGAGACACCGAAGGACAGCCGCGCTTTCATTCCTGAAGAGTAGGTGCGCAAGGGCATGTGGAAATGCCGTCCCAGTTCGGCAAAATCCTGTACAAAATCTACCAGCTCATCCGTGTCGACACCATAAAGCCGGGCCACAAAACGGGTGTTCTGCACGCCGGTCAGGTCGCCATGGAAAGACCCGGCAAAGCCGACTGGATATGAGATTGATCCATCCGTGAGCACCTGCCCCGAGGTTGGACGCAGGGTGCCCGCGATAATTTTGAGCAGAGTGCTTTTGCCGGCACCATTACGGCCCAGAAGCGCGACGCTTGCCCCGGTGGGAAAGGTCGCCGTGATATCATCAATGATGACTTTTCACTGCCGCGTAAGGGCACAGTTTTCCTGAGCCGATCCAGATAAATCATCAGCGACGGTCGCGCAGGCTGTAGTAGATCAGCACCAGCAGAAGCCAGACAAACAGCAAAAAGACCCCAATCACAAGAAGCAGGATGGGGCGGTCAGGATATTCCGCACGCTCCGCCAAGGTTGGGCGGATATGGGCTGCCAGATAGCGGCTTTGTTTGCGGGCCTCTGCCTGAGCTGCATCATAAGCGGCCCAGGCCACGGTATAGGCCTGCTCGGAAAATTCCCGATCCACCAGAAGCCCTTCGTATTCGCCAACAAGATTGGCAAAGACTGTGGCCCCGGCAGCACTGCCCCCCAGCCCCAGCTTGCGCCGTTCAGCGGCGATGCGCTGTTCGATGACCACCACGCGGCGCCGCCCTGAATGACCCGTGGATCCCCTCGCGCGCATTGTCCATGAGAAGGTCCTGTTCGATCAGCGCCTCAGCCAATTGTTGCTGCAAGATGGTGAGCAACCCCATTTGGTTCTGCGTATCGATCGAGGGATCAACGATCTGGGTCCGGTTGCGGTAGGAGGTCATGGCGCGCCGGGCTTCTTTCAGGCGCTCTACGGCTGTTTCAAGCTCATCGCGGGCGTATTTGATCGCATCCTCACGCGCGATGGCTGAGAGATTATTGATCATGGTGTCGGATTCTTCGAGAATGACGCTGGCGATCTTGCGCGCCTCTGCCGGATCAAAGGCCAGGATGCGCAGGTTCAGAAGTCCTGAGCCGCTGTCGTAGGTGATTTGCACCATACGTTTCCAATGGTCCAGAAGATCCTCGATGCTGCCGTTGGGATCATAAGCAAAACCGGATCCTGGCGCGTGCTGACCCGAGACCAGATCCCGCGCAGATCCGCCTTTTCATCGACCTTTCGTACCATTTGCTGGCTGTTCAGGTAGTCAAACAGGATGTCCGTGTCAGAAGAACTGGAGCCGGAAAGTTCGGTAATTCCGCCCAAAGTTCGATGGCTGAACTGCTTTCTTCGGTCCTGACTGAAAATCCCAGATAAGAGGCATATTGGTCAGCGGCGCGTTCATAGAGATACCAAGTGGCCACCGCGAAGGGTAAAACCACGGCGAGCAGAAAGCTGAGGGCAATGCCACGGTGCCGCCCGCGGGTACGGCTTGCTGCGGCTGGAGGACGGATGTGTTGCACCGTTTCCACCTTAATGGACGGCGGTACCGGTCGGGGACTTTGGTGGGGCACCATCGTCGACAGGTTTGACTGGGGCCGGTGCTGCCGGATCAGTTTTTGTATTGGTAGCAGGCATGTATCAAAGTGCCTTTGGGAAAAATTTGCGTTTCATTGCGGCGGACGATACAGTAGACCTCGCATCAAAACCAGAGATTAACCAACCCTCCCGATGAGTGATTTGAGCCAAGTACGCCTGCGGCCTGTTCAGCCGCGCCTGTCCAGCGGGCGTGCCATCACGGCCCTGATGCTGCGTGAAATGTCGACCACATACGGGCGCTCACCCGGGGGTATCTTTGGGCGGTTCTTGAGCCCGCGGCAGGGATTGCCCTGCTGGTGGCAATTTTCTCGGCGGGCTTCCGTAGCCCTCCTATGGGGACCAGTTTTGCGCTGTTTTACGCCTCTGGGATGCTGCCTTTTACGATGTTCAATGACATCACCAACAAGATGGCCCAGACAATTCCGTTTTCGCGCAGTTTGCTAGAATATCCGCGGGTGACTTTTCTGGATGCGCTGCTTGCGCGTTACCTGCTGAATGCTCTGACGCATCTGATCGTCCATAGTATTGTTGTCGGCGCTATTCTTCTGGTAACCGATGCGAGCACCACGTTTGATTTCACCAGTATTGTCTTTGCCTATGTGCTGGCCCTGTCCCTTGCGGCTGGTTTTGGCAGCCTCAATGCCTTCCTGGTTCTGGCCTATCCGCTCTGGCAAACCATCTGGTCTATCCTAACGCGCCCGCTCTTCCTGATCTCGGCCATCTTTTTTGTATTTGATGATGTGCCGCGTCCCTATTCAGACTTCCTTTGGTACAACCCCCTCATCCATGTGGTGGGACAGATGCGGGAGGGGTTTTATCCGTTTTACTCACCCAACTATATTTCACCGATCTATATATTCTTGGTTTCGGGCATCACTTGTATCTTGGGCCTGTTCCTTTTGCGGCGCTATCATCAGGACTTTCTGTTCAGATGAGCCCGGCGGGGCCTGTTCGAAGCAGGCTTTAGCGGCACCAGTCAGACAGATCCCAATTGAGGCGGGCTTCCAGCCTGCGGATATCCTTGCGGAAAACCGCAGTCAGCCCGCGCCGTATCACAGGATGCATGGGCGCGTAGCTTCCGGTCCTGACCGCTGCAGGGGCTGGCTGAATCATTTCTGAAACGCCAAGGAATCTGAAGACCTTGCTGAGGGTTGCGCTGTGCGCGTTGCGCAGGTCTTCATTGCGCAGGATCAGGCAGTTTTCTGCCGGAAACAGCCTGTGTAGCCGAGCAATCTGAGCATCATAAAAACTGCGCTGAATATAGGAATAGACCGGATGCTGCCCATGGGTTCGCAGATATCTTGCTTCATGGAGCAGTGCCGGTAGAAAACCGCGACTCTCTTTCTTTTTTTTCCGTTCCATACCCCAATGGGAATAGGCTCTGTCGACCGGATTGCGCAGAAGAACGATGAGTTTCATATCCGGGTTGTACTGCTGGATCGCAGGCAGGCAGTCCGCGCGATAGAGATAAATGGGAGTGACATCACCGGTGCAGAGGCTTAGGGCCTGCGGTGTGTACATGGCATGATACAGGTCATAGTCTTTGCGGGCCGCTGCTGCGCTGTGCTTGTTAAAGAAATGGGTTTCACTGCCGCCGTCAACCAGTCCGATGTCCGGATGTTGGCTCAGGAAACTGCGCAATGCGGTTGTTCCAGATTTTGAGCCCCGGCAACAACGAAGTTGACCATGGGTTGAAATTCAACTGTTGCGTCCTGCTTTTCCACTCAGGCTGACCTCTGTCCAACTGTGGCTGAAGGGGCAACCTGACTTGGTGGTCCCGGTCGCTCGTTAGGGCAAGATCCGTTTGGGTACCACAAAAATGGAATCCTGACCACCAGGCACCCCAGGCAGGGGCATTTGGTGGTCAGGATTTAGGCCAGACCTCAGAAGATGAAGTCACTCGCGTCCAGATCAGAGAGTTGCACATTCAACAATGTGATGGTGCCAGCGCTGCTTAAGCATTGATGAAGGCATTGGCGCCGGACTGGGTCAGGTGATTGCTGGTCAGATCGGCAAAGCTTGTGATTGCCGACAGGCCGCTCAAGTCCAACCGCTCTGCATTGTCAAAAGCGTCAAAATCGGTCACCCGATCTGCGCCGGTGCCGTCGGTGAAGACAAAGATATCGGATCCGTCCCCCTGCAAGCAAATCAGCATGGGCGCCGCCGTTGAGCGTGTCATTGCCAAAGCCTCCCAGAAGGGTATCGAAACCGACGCCGCCATCAAGACTGTCATTGCCGCTGCCGCCTTCCAGACGGTCTTGGTTCTGGTCGCCAAACAGCGTGTCGTTGCCGCTGCCGCCAACAAGGCGATCATTGCCCCATTCCCCACAAGCCGGTCATTCTGAGCGCCACCATTCAGGGTATCATTGCCCAACCCACCAAACAGGCGGTCAAGGCCGTCCCCCGTCAAGCAGGTCATTGCCCAGGCCGCCGTACAGGCGGTCAGCGTTCTGATTGCCATAAAGCGTGTCATTGCCCGCCTCACCGGACAGGACATCATGGCCCCACTCGCCGTACAGAATATCCCCTGGCTGCCACCGTACAGGGTGTCCTGGCCAGTGCCCCCAAACAGCCGATCAGTGCCATCGCCACCATAAAGCAGATCATCGTCAAACCCACCATACAGGCGGTCGGCATTCTGATTGCCATTGAGAGTATCATTGCCATTGCCGCCCGAGAGCACGTCGTGCCCCGCTTCGCCAATCAGCCGGTCCGCCTGGTTGCCGCCGATCAGAGTATCCTGACCGGTGCCGCCAAAGAGGTGATTGAGGCCGTCGCCGCCATTGATGCTGTCATCATCGAAGCCGCCGAATATCCAGTCACTGCCCAGGCCGCCCGACAGGGTGTCGTTGCCATTGCCGCCCGAGATGACATCATTACCGCCATTGCCGCTGATCTGGTTGCCCACGCTATTGCCGGTGAGGGTGTCATTGCCAGACCCGGCCAGGAGGTTTTCGATCACCGTGCCGCGGGCAATACCGACATTGCCAATCAGGCCGCCAATATTCGAGAAGCTTTCTCCCAGCAGGCTGACGCGGTCATGGGTGGTGGAAAAGGACAGATCCACCGTATCGGTGCCACCCTGATCATAGATCGTAAAGGTGATCGGATCGCCGCCATAGACACTGGAGGTGGTGCCCGCCGCAATCAGGTCAAACAGCTGATCCATATAGGTGCCCAGGGCACTGTTCGCACCGTAGATGGTGTTACCTGCGGTGGCACTGTTGGACCCCGGCGCCCCATACAGGTTCTGGATCGCCACAATATCCGCCATCATCGTCGAGACAATGGCTGCATAGCTGGCATTGGTTGTCGTGTTTTCCGTCTGGTTAAAATAGGACATCACCGAGATCTGCCAACTGTCGTTGGTGAAGGTGTCATCGACGCCATAGGTGGCACTGCCGTTGTAATCGCCCTGGTGTCCCAGTCCCAGCGCATGGCCGATCTCATGTACATAGGTGGAGAAGGAGTAGCTGTCGAGGGCGGTGCCGTAGCTGCTGAGCCAACCGGTGCTGATATTGACGTTGGAAGAGTTGATCGTGGTGCCGCTGGTCGAAGAGGTCGCGTAGGCGCCGCTGTCATTGTCGTCAAAGGTCATCTGGGCAGAGCCGCTGGTTTCGACAAAATTGATATTGGCCACCGTTTCCCAGGCCTCAAAGGCCCAGCGGGCCAGTTGCTGCCCGGCTGCTGTCAGCCCGGTGATATTCACCGAAATCTGATTGCTACCGCTGGTATCAAAACTGCGTGGACTGCCGCCCCAGAAGCCGTGGGTCAGGTAATCGGCCAATTGATCCAGCGTGCCTACCGTGCCCGGCGTCGGCGGCGTCGTGCTGCCGGACACCGACATGCTATAGGTGCCACTGTACGAATCCGCATAGGCCCCGCGGCGATATAATAGGTGCCGGTGCTGCTTAGCGGTGTAACTCACCCGGAATTCAAATTTGATGGATAGCTCACATCATCATTGTAACCGATCAAGTTGCCGCCGGAATCGTAGAGCCGCAGGAAGGGATCACTCAGTGAGCCGCCATTCAGGGTAATATCATAGGTCTGGCCTGCCGTCAGAGTGATGGCCACCCAATCGCGATCACCGGCTGCGCTCAGCGTGCCGTTGAAGGTATCGCCCACGGAGATCGAATAGGCGGTCGCAGTACTGGCGGCCGCATCCGCACCCTCGTTTACTGTCGCCATGATAGGCCCATCAAAGCCAGTGCCGTCGGCATGGCGGTCAGGATCAAAATTTCCGGTTACATTACATATTTCGCACATCGTCTAAATCCATTCATTGATAGCAATAAACTGCATCAGATTACTCGTTTCAAAACGTCCCGGATTCATTCCGGAAGGTTTGCAGGGCCAGCCTAAAATCTGGGCTGGCCCGTATCAGGCCCCGGGCAAAGCCATCATAGACTGTGGCAGAGAGCGTGGCGTCGATGACGTCAAACCTCACCTCAGGCCCCTGTTGGCGCGCCGTGACGCCGTGTTTCCAGCTGAGGCGCCCGCTCATTTGGCGGGCACTGACAACTGCCGCGTCCAGGGCCACCAGCATAGGCGTATCATCTACCGGAGTAGCAACCCGCCGGATCACCGCACCTGGGACCTCTGCGGCCAGGCGCTGCACCAGTGCCAGACACAGGCTTTCAACCTGCGGCGCCGTAACAGCGCAGTGCAGGGTGACAACCGGGCGGGCCCGCTGCTGGCTCATGGCTGTGCTCGGCCCTGAGGCGATCGTCACTGCCAGGATTCCAAGCAAAACAGCCCGGCCAGCCGAACATGTTGAAAAATCGCATCTTACACCCCGCACCATGTTTCAGCCTTTCATGCTGCTCGCATCTTGCCAAACATACCTGCCCCCATTTCATTCATAGGAATTTCATAGGATTCGGGCAAGACATGCCCATGTGTTGAGACGCGAAAACTTGCTGCAACCATAGGAAGAAGTTACGGAAAAGAGCCGATTTGCGCGCCCCACAGGAAGTCCTGCACTTCAAGGCGAACCGCAAATCCTCTTGATCTCTTCGTCGCTCAGCCGCAGGTCGGTGGGAAAGGCAATTTCGGGTTCTGGTGCGGGCAGGGTGGCAGCTAGCTGTGGGCTGTCCTTGGCAAAGGCCTGATTGAAAGCGCTAAGGTCCACTGTTTCCCAGGTCGCATGAGGGGCGACCTGCTCGGAGAAGGCAGGCGCATTCTTGAGGATCTTGGCGGTGAATCTGTCCCGCGTCTCGGTGCTGAGCCGCCCCGCCGCCAGCATTTGGTTCAGCCGCAGCATCAGGACCGAGCATTCATCCGACACCGAGACATTCACCGCCTTGGGATAGATCAGCGTGTCGCTGATCTGCAGCGGCAGGCGGCAGGTTTCAAAGAAGGCGCGCACAAAGGCCTGATTGTCCTGCGGGGTATAAAGCGCGGCGGTGGTATCCGCAAAGAAGTTGCGCCAATGGGCCATCGACGGGTCATAGCAATAATACGAGATCCCCTGATTCAGCTCTTCGGTGGCGGTTGCCAGATAGTCCGGCAGGCTGTTGCTTTTGCGTTTGCCCTTTAGCAGCTGCTTCCACATCGAGACCGCATGGCTGGCCGGGGTGCGGAAATGACAGATGATCCGGGTGTCGACGGGAAAGACTGCGCGGACTCCAGCAACCATGTCACGGGTATTGCACCAATACAGGTTTTCAGACGAGATCAGGCAGTGCGGCAGCTCCGAGATGCCCCTGGCGATCAGGGCGGCGACCTCGTCGTGACAGGGGTCGTCCAACCCGCGAAAGAAGTTGGCGATGTGTGTGTGCACCTTGGCGCCACTGCGACCGGCAAAGGTGGGGATGTCGATGCCCTGCGCCCGCAGGGCATCGCGGTTCTTGAGCAGGAACTGCTGCAGCAGGGAGCTGCCGGTCTTGTGGGTGCCGATATGCAGGACAAACTGTGTCATGGGGCCTCGGAAACTCTCTCTCCGGTTCGGGGGCTACCCTGCCTGGGTGCCCTGATAGCGCGGATCGGCATTGCGGATGGTGCTGGCGGCGATCTCGGCGGCGCGTTCGGGGCTGACCGGCAGGCCACTGAAATCGGCCAGGGTGGTGACCAGGGTCTCTGGGTGCTGCAGGGCCTTTTCATAAGACAGCAGCAGCACCGGCGCTTCGAGCCGCTGGATCTCCTTTATCAGTCGGCGATAGCCCTGTTCGGCCCGCTCCAGCGCCTCGAGCTGTTCGCGCCCCATCGACAGGTTGTTGCGCAGGGCCACCGCCAGCATGTCGCGGAACACCACCACAAAGCGGGCGCCCTGCATCAGCGGCACACAGCCCTGCATCTGGTTGCGCAGGGCCGGACATTTGAACCCCAGCGCGGGGTCTGGGCACTGCGGCTGCTGCACAGGTCGGCAAAGGCGTCATGATCGCGTGCCTTGAGCTGCTTCTGGATCACCTTGTCTTCGCAGGTTCTTGGCGTCAGCCGATCCCACATCGGCAGGCCGATTTCAAACAGGGTGCGCGCCAGCATGGTGGTGCCCGAACGGCCCAGCCCGGTGGCGCCGATAGTTGCAACCTCGCCGCAGGGGCGTCGTTCAGCACGGTATAGCCAGGGTTGGGCTGTGCATTGCTCATCTTGGTTTGGTCCTTGTTGTCGGGCACTCGGCCTAGCCTGTTTCAGGGCGCAGTGGGGTAGTCAAGCGCGGTCAGCTGGGGGCTGTATTTTTCGTGGAATTCGGCAATCAGCTCGGGCGGCAGCAGGTCCTGGAAATTATAGGCGCGCCGTTTCCAGAAGAAGGTGCCGTTCTGCGCTGTGCGCCGGTCCGCGCGTTCATAGATTCTGGAGATCTCCTCGGCGCTGGCATCGATCTGCAGAAAGTCCAGCAGGGCGCGGATCCCGGCCTCGGGATCCGCAAACAGGTCTTCATAGCAGATTTCATGATAGGCCAGATCGATGCAGGCCGCCTGCCAGCGCTGCCGGTGCAGTGACAGTTCGCCCGCTGGTCCGGCGAACCAGGAAAACCCGTCGGTATCGCGAAACTGGTCGATGTAATGGGAAAACTCGCCATCGGCGATGATCTGTTCCACCGGCTTGATTTCCTGATCGAGAAAGACCTGCGCCTTTTCCTTGATCTTGGCATAGTTCAGCGCCGACAGCAGCACATCCAACGGATGGCGGCGGATGGTGATGGCGCCGGCGGTGGGCAAGGGGCAATTGTCCATCCGCGCATGCCCGGGGTGCAGGTGGGTCTTCATCAGATGCACCGCCTGACCACGGATCTGGTAGTGCGGGATATCGCCGGGCCAGTCCTTCTGGAACGAGGGGATGGCCTCGCCGCGTTTGGTGCCCTTGGGCGAGAGGATATTGGTCAGGATTTCCCGCAGCCAGGTGTTGCCGGATTTGGGGTAGGAGGCCAGCCAGATCACCCCGGTCGCGGTTTCAGCAGTGGTCATGTCACATGTCCCATCGTGGTTCGGGCCGTTGTTGTACGGGCGGTGGCGGCATCAGCACAGGCAGTCGCCTTCATGACGCTACTGCCGTCATTGATCTGAGCCTTTTCTGTGGCTGCCATTTCACGCGCCCCTGTTTGCAATGTCATTCGTCTTCACTCGCCGTCCCTGGGCTTGTCCGCAATCTTTAAGATGTGGGGTTGGGTGCATTTCGTGCATGCTCATCCAGTGCTGCCTTTGCCCCCTTGTGGTCGGGAGCCAGAGCGAGAGCATTTCTGAGATGTGTGAGGGCTTCATCTTCTTGCTGCATGTTCATCAGCTGTTTGCCCAGGCGCCAATGGTGATCCGGAACCGAGCTGTCCAGGCGTAGGGCTTCACGGAACATATCCAGGGCTCTATCGTCCTGCTTGAGACGCGCCAAGCCTAAGCCAAGATAATATGTGGTGTTGGGGTGCTCTGGGTTCAGTTTTTTTGCTATCTTTAGTTGCTGGACAGCTTCATTCGCTTGTTTGGTCCGAAACAGGGCAACACCCAATTTCAGATGAGCGTTGGCAAGCTGTGCGGGGCGCAGCTTGTTGGAAAAGCGATAGAGCAGACTGCTCAGATTGGTAATGGCAGATTCGAAATTCCCATCGGATAGATTTTGTTTGGCTTCCAACAGCAGGCCACTGCGGGTGTTGGACTTTTCCCGGTCTCGATCATTTTCTGGCCGCGGCTCCTCAGCTTTAGACAGGCTGACGCTGGGGGCGTATGCCGCTACGACAGTTGCCATAATGTGTTCGACCATGGGCCGTGTGACGTGAATGTTGTCGGCCTCATATGCCGCCGCCCGCTCGGACAGGGTCACCATTTCATAGCTGGGGAAGTAATTGACGTTGTCATGGCGTGCATTGAACACTTCGGCGGCGGCCCGTTGCACACTTTTGCCGTAGGTGTTGGCGATCAGTGCATCAGTTCCGGTCATTGTGGCCTTGAACGGAACCGGAGATACCGTGATCAGCATTTTGAAGTCAGGATGCCCGTACCGGGTGATCAACCCATGGATTCGCTCCAGGGAGGCAACGATTTCATCAAGATCCAACGTTCTCAGCTGAAAGCGCTGGGGTTCTTCCTTTATGGCGAAGGCAGGAGGCATGGCATTCAAGAACATCTCTGTCTTGCTGTCGTACCAGGCTTCAACAAGGCCAAGGGTAATGACGACAATCCGGCATTCTGGGAGCCGAGACATCATTTTTGACACCATCCGGCGTCGCTCGGTTACCCGTTCAAAACTGACGGGGGGCAGGTTGGGCACCATCTGCGCGTCATGCCAGGTGTCTTCTCCTCCGCGTAGAAAAAAATCTTGAAAGGGGATGCCGACGTCTTCAAATCCCCAGCGGATTTCGTTTTCCATCGAATGAACAGTGTATTTGTTTAGGATGCTATTGGCGGTCTGCCGGATCCGTTCTTCCTGCGGAATCTCGATGTCGAGAGCAGGCAGTGTAAATCCCAGCGAGGCCAGACGTTTTTCAATCTCCCGTGCAAAACAGGAGCCGATTGTCAGAATCTTGTCAGCCGTATCAAAGCTGAAGGTGGGGGTGACCGTTACATCGGCAAAACCAGTCAGTCGGGTTTCGTTTTTACGCCGTCCATCCGGCCAGCGGCTGCTACGATTTTTTCGAATGTTTTGGGAGGCTTCTTGCGAAGAGAATTGAAAAAGTGACATTGGGTTTAACCTTTATCCGTGTTTGATCGCTGGTGTTGCGGCGTTCAATCTCATCCCATCATATTCCGGGCTTTGAGTTCGGCATTGGCCTGGGCCAGCAGGTCTTCGGGCAGCGGCTGGTCCTGCACCCAGGTGGCAAAGCGGTTCAGACCCTGTTGCAGGTCGATTTGCGGCTCCAGGCCCAGAACATCATGCAGGCGGGTGATGTCGGCGGCGTTGTGGCGGATGTCGCCCAGCCGGTACTCGCCGGTGATCCGGGTGTTGGGGGTGGCGTCAAAGGCGCGCGCCAGCGCCGTGGCCATCTCAAGCACCGAGGTGGCGCGGCCCGAGCCGACATTGATCACCGTATCGGGCGCCTTGGGGCGCGCCAGCGCCGCTGCAAAGGCCGCCGCCACATCCGAGACATGCACGAAGTCACGGCTTTCCAGCCCGTCCTCAAAAATCGGCAGTTCCAGCCCGCGGCGGATCTTGGTCGAGAAGATCGACAGGATGCCGGTATAGGGGTTTTTCAGCGACTGGCCTTCGCCGTAGACATTCTGCAACCGCAGGATGCCGTAGCCAATGCCGGTGCTGTCACAGGTGATGCGCAAAAGATCCTCTTGCATCAGCTTGGTCGCCGCATAGATCGACGACGGCGCGGTGCGGTCCTCTTCGCGGGTGGCAACCAGCTGCAGCACTTCGCCGCTATCCGGGCAGGTGGGATCCCACTGGTGGCTCTTCAGGGCGGCGGCACTGCGCGCCGCCGGGGTCAGACGCTGACCGTCCGAGGCGCGCAGATAGGCGCCTTCGCCATAGACCGACCGGGATGAGGCCAGCAGCACCCGCTGCACCGCATGGCCGGGGGTGGTGGCCAGCACCTGCATCAGCTCGGCGGTGCCCTGCACGTTTTCCTGGGCATAGCGGCTGATTTCATACATCGATTGCCCGGTGCCGGTTTCCGAGGCCAGGTGCACGATGGCCTCGATGCCGTCGATGGCGCGGGCCAGGTCTTCGCGTACCGTGACGCTGCCGCGCTGGAACTCCAGCCCGGGGTGGCATTGAGCCAGCCGGTGCCTTCAGGCACCGCGCCGTGAATTTGCGGGCTGAGGCTGTCCAGAATGCGCAGCTCGTGGCCCTGGGCCAGCAGCGCGGGCACCAGATGAGAGCCAATGAAACCGGCGCCGCCGGTGACCAGAATGCGTGTCATTCGTATAATCCTACCCGGGTTGGTCTGTGTCAGAGGCGGCAGCGGACCCGGCCGTCGACGCCTTTTCGGCCAGCAGCGCCTCGTAGGTCTGGCGCACATGGCGGGGCTGATAGCGCCGGGCCAGTCGGCAGGCGGCATCGGCATCGGCGATCTGATCCCAGCCCGCCAGCAGGTCCTGACGCAGGTCCTGTTGCTGATCCGGGGTCAGCACATAGGTGGTCTTGGCGCGCTGCTCCAGCCCCTCGGGCCAGTCGGTGTAGTAATAGACCGCCAGCGAGCGGCGGCTGACGTGCTCGGGGCAGGCCAGCGGCTTGGGGTGACCATGCCACGAGGTTTCGGTGGTGCGAAACAGCGCCGCAGTGTTCAGTGTCGGTGCAACCCGTACCGGTTCGCCGTCCAGGTTTTCGGACCACAGTTCAAGCTGGCCGTGCCAGTCCTCCTGCCAGTCGGCATTGAGATAGAGGATCAGGTTCAGGCAGCGGTGCTTGCCGGTCTTGGGGTGAAAGTTGAAATCGGCATGGGTGTTGAGAAACCCGCCGGTGTAGATTTCATGCAATCCGCCGCCGGCCAGATCCGGATCCGGATACAGCGGTGAAATCCCGGTGAGCTGTTCCAGAAAGGCGATGAATTCGGGGCCCAGGATCTGGTCGAAAAACTGCTGCTGGGTCTCGGACATCAGGCTGAGATCCGGCACGCCGCGCTTCTGTTCGACATCGTGATGGCGTTTCAGAGGTTTGCTGATCTTGGCCATGACGGCGGGGAAATCATCGGCAATCTGCTGCGCCCGGGGGAGCGCGAGAAAGCCCTCGAAGGTGCAATAGGGAAACGGGTCAGCCGCAGCCCAGGTCTGCTGAGCGGCGGAAAATTGCTGTTTCAAACGGTCATAGTCAATCATCGGCGGCGATCCTCCGGCTGGGTCTGCGGGCTGTTCTGGAGGCAGGCGGGGCCTATTCGGCAGCCTGCTCCGAAGCCTGAGTGCTGGCGAGATACATATCGCGTTCTGTGCGCCACTCGTTTCCAAAATCAACGTCTTGCCAATTCTCAAACCAAGGGCCGCCATTGGTGTAATGCACGCACATGGGCATTTGATCCGGCTTTGCATATTCCCCTTCGAGGAAGTTCCATTCCAGATCCAAAGCGCCCATATCTTCGTCTTCCAGCCAGTTGAACCGGTGCAGGTAGGCGGGACTGGAGGAATTGACCACAGCCGGTGTCAGCGCCTTGACCTTGGGATGAGCCCCATTGAAGGCCATGAAGGAGGACCAGTTCTTGCGTGGGTAGGTTGTTTGCTCTTTACCGTCCATCTTGACAGCATTGGCCGGTGTGTAATCGTGCTGCACGCAATAAAGGGCCTTATCGCTGGACACGATATCGAGCAATTTGGTCACATCACCGGAGAGCAGAAAGTCGCAGTCGACAAAGATTGACCAGCCATCATGCGCCGCAAGATAAGGCGTCAGGAAGCGGGTGATCGAGAATTCGGTCGTGGCTTTGTCTGCGGTCCTTGTATAAAGGCCCAGTTCTCGTAGCGTTGGCTGTTTGAGTGGGTAAATCTCCACATCACCGCGGGTGTGGCGGGTGATGGAATGGCGACAGACCTGCCAGGCAATATCTTCCCGGAATCCCACCCAACAAAAATCTTCAATGTCTTCTCTGTAAAATGCGTCATAGCAGTATACCCTTGAATTGACAGCGAGAGACCCCACAAGGCTTCTCTCTGTCCGCGCGCCGCTGCGTGTTGCAACTTGGCATGCAGCCTGTATAATGTTCTACGCTTGGCTTTGCGAGGGCAATTTCATTATTTCTTTCAGGTCACCCCCTTCCACTTGAACCGATTGAAATTGACGTATGTCATTGATTTGAAGTAATATTTACTTCAAATGCACTTGCGACTTAAACGTAACCACGGAGAGCTATATGCCTCAGGATAAGATGGCACAGGATGCCTCGGGAATTTTGCGGACAGCCGCCCGGGTGCTGGACATCGAAAGCACCGCCATTGCCTGTATGAGAGACAATCTGCCAGCGGATCTTGCACCTGCTGTGCGCTGCATTCTGGCCAGCCGGGGGCGCGTGATTGTGTCCGGCATCGGGAAGTCAGGCCATATTGGCCGCAAGCTGGCAGCCACCTTGGCCTCTACCGGGACAACGGCCTATTTTGTGCATGCCTCCGAGGCAAGCCACGGCGATCTGGGCATGATCACCAAGGATGATGTCTGCATCCTGATCTCAAACTCTGGGGAAACCCGCGAGTTGAGTGATCTGATTACTTATACACGTCGGTTCAACATTCCCCTGATTGGCATTTCCAGCATCTCGGACAGCACGCTCATGCGGCAGGCCGACCTGCGTCTGCTCCTTCCGGGCGCACCGGAAGCCTGTGCAATCGGGATGGCGCCAACCACGTCGACAACCCTGACTTTGGCCCTGGGGGATGCTCTGGCGGTGGCTTTGATGGAGCAACGCGCCTTTAAACCAGAAGAGTTCCGCAACAATCATCCTGGGGGGAAGCTGGGTCTGCAGCTCGCCCAGGTGCGCCAATTGATGCATGAGACCAGCGCTCTCGCAGCCGTGGCGCCAGATCTGCCGATGACAGAGGTACTGATCCAGATGAGTGAAGCTGGTTTTGGGATTGCCTGCGTGGTTGCAGACGGGAAGGTCGCAGGGGTGATCTCGGACGGGGATCTGCGCCGTCATATCGACAGGATTACGGACCTCACGGCCTGTGAAGTTGCGACGTCTAACCCTAAAACCGTTGGCCCGGAGATGATGGCAGCCCAAGCTTTGGGACTGATGAACGAAAGCAAGATCAATGCTCTGATCGTCGTTGATGCAGACAATGCACCGATCGGACTTTTGCGCATACATGATTGCCTCAAAGCTGGTCTTGTGTGAGACCACAAAAGGCCGGTTTAAAATGGGCTGGTTCAAAACCAGCCCGCACCAGAAATGCCAATTGCCCACAGAGCACCGGCAAGGGATGAGTTGGAGTCTCGATGTCTGACACAGATGAACATTTAGCAACGCTGGCCGGTTTCGACCCGGACTGGTACAGTCAAACCTACCCCGATGCGGTTCTGTCTGGCCTGTCACCGCAGCAGCATTACCTGCTGATCGGCCGCGTTCTTGGCCGTCCGGGTTTCCCGCAGCCCCCGCAGCCGGAGCCCGTGAAAACCACAGTGCTCAGCCCCCATGCTGCGGCTCAGAATTTCGGGTCTGGGGAGGTCCTTGCGATTCCCGGGGCCGATGTTGCGCAAGACAGTCCAATCATTGCCGGGCCTGACCAGACAACGCTGGAGCCCCTGTCCGGCCAGCCTGCTGATCAGCGACCACATAATGTTGGCTATACCGCCTTGTTTGCCGCCTCTTATGAGCTGGGCCGCTTTGCCTCCCCGGAGGAGGCCACAAAGACATGCGGACCGATCTCGACCTATGTCCAGATGGTTGCGCGCGACTTGGCGAATACGGCCCAGGCGCCGGTCCTGAAGTCTCCGGACAGCCCAGAGGAAGCCTTCTTGCCTATGGACGGGGCAGTGAGTTCCCCGGTCGCTGGCTGCTTCCTGAAGGGGCGCGCCTGTATTGAGAACATCTGGTTTGCGGATGAGAGTCGCTTGCGCTTTGTCTTCACCGGGCAAGAGGACAGCTCTGATGAGGCGCCAGGAATGCTGCGGGCCTGGCAGGCGGATCCCCTTACCCCCCTCCGTTTTGTTGCCGTCGGGAGCGCCAGTCTACCCGTCAAGGGCCCGGCATTCCTTGATGTTGCTATGATCAATCCCTTTATGCCGGTCCTCCTTGAGTTGTCGGACAGTTTTTCTGTGACACAGGGCTATGCGCTGATCACCTTCCCTTCGCTGTTGCGGGGCGGGCTGCACGCAGTAGAGCGGGCGGCGCACAGTCTGGCCAGCAACCCGATGGATGAGTATTGGCGCATCAGCCAAGCCCTGCTGGGCGAACTTGCGGCAGGCCCGGCCCGATCCGGATTTGCGGTGTCCCGCCTGGCTGTGCGCACAGCCGGTGCTACCGGTGCAGAACGGCTGTTCTCTCCCGCATTCCGGGGCTGGCTGAAAACGGTCTTTGGCCTGGGGCTGACTGCAGTTTCTGCACCGCAGGATAAGGCCGAAACCCCAGGGCTGGAATGGCTGCAGGCGTCTCTGGATCCAGAAGAGGGCCATAGTCGCGGTACCGGCATGACCCTACAGCTTCCCTGTCATGGCGTGCCCTCCCTGGCGGCCCTGGTGTCCCGCCGCATGGCGCTGCCAAAAGGTTATACACAGGCCCCTGGCCCGTATCTTGTGTGCAGCAAAACCAGTCTGAAACCCCTGTGGTCCGTTGCGCTGCCCCAGTCCCACAGACCGCAGGCGGACCAGCCGCTGCTGTTGCGCGCAGACAGTGGTGCGACCACCCTGGATGATGCCCAGGCAGACGGGCATTGGCTGGCACCGCTGCATCTGGCTGTGGTCTGCCACCCGGATCGATCTCCAAATGATAGCCGTAATCTCTTCCCGGTGGCGCCAGATGCCCCCTATATCCCCTTGTTAGAGACTGAATTGTCGCTGACAGTGGTGTTGCAGGCCTCGGATCCAGCACTCTCTGAAAGGGCGCTTTCTTCGCTGCTACCGCAACAGGACATTCATGTTGGTCAGGTCCTCGTCCGCCCGGCGCGCTATGCTGGGGATGCTGAAATTGCCAGGGTCATAGAGATTGCCGAAGCCCTATTTCCGGGGCGGGTCACCTGCATAGCCCCTGACACTGGCACCCTTGGCGATCTTGACGCGATCCATGGCGCGGCAACCTTCGACCACCTTCTCATGCTGGACGAAGCCGTCGCCCTGCTGGACAGCCGCTTCCTCGCAGTGCTGGGGGCTGAACTTGAGGCTGAGCCTGCCGCAGGTTCGATTGGAGCCGCTCTGCTGCATGAGGATTTACGGGGGAAAGCCACCACCATGCAATTCGGGTCCGCAGGGCTGTTTCCTGCTGCGGTCTCTTTTCTCTCTGCGCCTCGGCTGAATGTGGTGGAGCCGGATGTCCTGGATGCCCTGCCCGCCTCCACCTATCCCGTCCTGGCCAACAGTCTTGCCCTCTGCCTGATCCGCAAAGCCGCGCTGCAGGATACGGTTGCAGCCCGGGCCGCCCTGCCCGGCGCCAAGGATGTCGATTTGCATTTTGGCCTGTCCTGCCATGGCATGGGCTGGCGCAGCCTCTGCACCACGCTTGTCCGGGCGGGCACAACCCGCCCCGCCTCTGGCAGAGATCAAATCGACCCACTTGGGCTGGCCTGCATAGCACCGGCACGCTGGGATGATCTTTTGCAGTCGGTGACCGTGCTGCGGGCGCTGAAAGGATAAAGCTATGCGTGTAACAGTGGTCATCCGGAGTGAAGAGATCCGTCATTCGGCGGGGGTGCGCATCCGCTTTCATCGGATAAGCCAGCATCTCGCCAAACAGGGGGTGACGCTGAACATCACATCGATCCAGGATCTGTCTACAGCGCGTAAACACAAGGATGACATCTATATTTTCTCAAAGTGTCATGAGGCCAATGCCATTGTGCTGGCGCGCAGGCTGCGCCAGCAGGGATGCATTGTTGGCATCGACGTCTGCGATGATTATTTCAGTCAGCGCCAGGACTGTCGCTTTGTCCATCTGCGGCGCTGGCTTCGGGATATCTCTGGGACTCTGGATTTCATCCTGTGTTCGACGCCTTTGATCTCTCAGCAGCTTACCCAGCTTATCCCTGATCTGCCCTGCCATATCCTGAATGACCCCTTTGACCATTTCAAGACTGACAAGCTGACCCGGACCCTAAAAGAAAAAGCGGCGCGCGCCCGCAGCAGCCGGATTTTTGACATTGGCTGGTTTGGCATGGGAGATAATCCTTATTTCAGCGTCGGACTGGAAGATTTGCATGCTTTCTCGCAAGAACTGGCACGGGCCCGCGCCTTTGGATTTACGCCGCATTTGAGAATCCTGACCAATCAGCGCGCTCTGACTTCGGACCGCATTGAGCTGCTGGCGCGCCTGCCGGTCCCTGCCACCCTGGAGGAATGGAGTGAAGCCCGGGAGGCCGAGCTCATCTCCCAGTCCCTGGCTTGCTTTTTGCCCGTCAACGCACAGAACTTCAGCACCGTAAAATCGCTTAATCGGGCGGTGACAACCCTGACCAATGGCGGTCAGGTCCTGTCCAGCGGCTTCCCGCTCTATGACCCTCTGTCGGATTTCGTCTACCGGGATATTGCTGATTTGCTCCATGATTTGGAGGCCGACCACCTGAAGCTTCGCGGGGACAGCCTCTCAGATCTAAAGCGCCTGATGTCTGACCTGAGCGACCCTGAAACCGAAGCTTGCAGCCTCACGGCCTTCCTGCAAACCCTTCCAACGCCTGCGCCGACGGACACCGAAAAACCCATTGCCGTCCTGCACGGATTGCACCCGTCCGGCAACCTGCACAAGGCCGTGCGTAAATTGGGCGCCCTTTCCGTGGCGGCGCCACAGACCAAGCGGACGCTCAATTTCGATGTCGCCCTGTCTCCGGGCGACGGGGAGAATGGTGTGGAGATCATTTTCTCTCAGAAGGCCGGCAACCTTTTGAAACCATGTTATGCGGCGCGTCTAAAGCAGATCGGCGAAATCGGCGGCGCTCCTGTGAGCAATCTCTGGCTCGCCAAAGATGAAATGCCAGAGAGCTGCCGGGTTGTCGCATTGAGCGCACCTCTACGCCCCTTGAATGAAATGGCCCGCTATGGCGCTGAACTGCGCCGCATGCGCGCCCTGCTGGCACAGTTGTTTGAAGAGCTTGACGTGATCCTGGCCGAAAACCGCTCCCCCTATATGGAAGAGGCAGATCTGATGACTGCCGTCCATTCTGTCTGAAAGGTTCAAGATGCGTTCTGCCCAAGCCGTTTTCGTTTTTAATCTTTTACAGGATGTGAACATCCTACGCGGCCTCGTTTACCTTGCCCGGCAGGAAACAGAGGCCTCTCTTTGCTTTCTTGTGACCAAAGGGTTCGTCAAAAGAGACAGCCGTGTCATCTGGCAGAAAGAGCTCGCTGCGATGGTGCGCGATACCGGTGCGGAGATCCATCTCATCAGCGAATCCGCGGATGTTTGGACTGCCCTGCAAGGCGGTGGCGGCATTTTGATCTCGGCCAGCGAATCTGATTTGCCGGAACACCGTGAAACCAGCGCCATCATGCGGGCGACCCCCTCGTCCTTTCTCAAGGTGACCCTCCAGCACGGGCTGGAATGCGTGGGCTTCCGGCAAAGCCGGGAACATAATATCCGCCATGGTCGTGATGTGGGTTTCAATGCCGATGTTGTCTGTTCCTGGCTTGCCCCACACCGCCTCTCTGCCACGCGGGCATCTGAACGCGCCAAAATCATTGTGACTGGCCCGCCAACACTGCTGCAACGGCGCCGCACCCATCCTGACCACCCGCCTCTGACACAAGCGCTGGTCTGCGAGAACATGCATTCCGCACGCTTGCAGGCCACTGGCGATCACAAGGCCTCCTTTATGGAGACCTTCTTTGATTTTTGCCGCCGCCAGCCCACGGGCGAGGGGGTTACGCTGCGACCGCATCCGGGCGGGCAATATGTTCTGAAGAACAATATCGCCCTGCCAGAGAATGTTGCGCTGAACAATCTGCCGATCTACGACGTCAATCTGCCAGGGTACGGATACGGCATTTCAGCCCCGTCCACGGTTGTCTTCGACATGGTGCTTGCTGGACTGCCCGTCGGGGTTTGGCGGGATCCCGACGGCATCATGGATATCGGAAACTATGCCGGGTTGGCACAGATCAGCGCCGTGGACGACTGGCTCAACTTTGCGCAAGAGTGCCGCCACAACCACGCGGCCTTGGTGGCACGCCAAAATGCTTTCCTGGAGCGGCAGGGGGTTTTGATGGACCCCAATGAGATTTACCGCCGCTTTACCGCCCTGCTGCGCAATGCGCTGGCACAGTTCCGCCCGCCGCACAGGTTCCGGCCCCAGCCCCGTCTCCTGCCGTTCCGGCGAAGGCCGGGAGCCTACCGCCTGCAGCGCCACAGCGCATCCTGTTCATTGCCAATGACACGATTGCCACCCTTCAACTCTCTTTCCTCAAACCGCTGCAGCCCTGGTTTGATCAGGGCAAGATGCAGTATGACATCATCACCGAAGCAGAGATGACGCAGCATTTTGGGGCAAAGCGCTTTTCCAAAACGGCCGGAGACTGGCTGGATCAAAGGATCAGGGCCTTTGCGCCTGATCTGATCCTGTGCTGCCGGTATAGCGGCCCGCATGCGAACCGTATTCTCATGGCCGGCAAAAAGCGCATGATACCAGTCGTCTATCACATCGACGACGATTTGCTGAATGTGCCCCGCGAACTGGGGGAAAGCAAATGGCGCATGCACAACAGCAGGGAACGGCTGCAATGCGTGCGGCAGTTGCTGGATCAGGCCACCATGGTTTATGCTTCCACGCCGGGGATGTACCGCCGACTGAAAACCCTTGGCACCCGCAGCCCGATCTTCTGCGGTGGCATTTACTGTGCCGCCCGGGTGCTGCGGCCCGCAACCATGGGAGGCGTGCAGCGGGTTGGCTATATGGGCACTTCAAGCCATATGCATGACCTCCAGTTTGTCCTGCCTGCGCTGGAGGTCTATCTGGATCGCAATCCCAGAGTGATCTTCGAATTGTTCGGGCTCAGCCCGGTGCCCGAGGTCTTGGCCCGCTTTGGTGACAGGGTGCAGATCGTCCCCTCCGTCAACAATTATGGCGAATTCCTGAAGACCTTGGCCGACAGGAAATGGGATATCGGACTGTGCCCGCTGGCCCATACGCCGTTCAATGCGGTCAAAGCCAATACAAAATGGGTCGAATATACGGCCTGTGGCATGGCGACGGTGGCCACGCGGGGGCTGGTTTATGATGACTGCGCAGCCGAGGGGCGGGGGCTGTTGGTGCATTCCGAAGAATGGGCAGATGGCCTGCAGATGCTGACTGACAATCCTGAAATACGCTACCGCATGACGGTTGATGCGCAGACCCACCTGATGCTCAATTACTCTGAGAACAAGCTTCAGCAGCAAGTGTTCAACGCCCTGGGCCAAGCCCAGAAAATTCACGCTGAAGTGGCTGGAAAGCAGGCCAGCACCCCCGCTGTGGCATTTGATGACGCCGGGCGTATCCTGTCTGCGTAAGTCCGCCAAAAGGGTCTCTTGCGGCCAGTACATTGCACGCTACCGCAAAAAAATCCTTAGCGCGGTCGACTTAAATCAAAGCTTAATCTTTTGGGCTAAAATGTGGCAACCCCGGCATACCGGAGACTGCCACCCCCAAAGGCGGCAAGGAGATGAGGTCAAGCTCATCCCAGTAAGTGCTGCTGCCATCTAAAACACGGCAATGCACAGGGCAGGATCGCAACGGAACCTGTGCCGGCGACTATCGCCCGCTTTTGTCGAGGACCTCAAGATGAAAACCCGATTGGACAGAGACGTCAGAGAGATCGGTGGCCCTCTCGTTGTGGCCATTGCAGATGCGGCAATAGCCACCAATGGCTTGCCTGTTGTCCGCAGCAAGCCGGGCCTCCAGGCACTGATCTACAATAACGACCTGATCCAGGGCGGTGACGGCAACGATACGATTTTTGGCGGCGCTGACAATGACACGCTGCTGGGAGACGCGGGGCATGATAATCTTTTGGTGAAGACGGCGCCGACAGCCTGTCCGGTGGCCGGGATAACGACCTCCTGTCTGGCGGCAGCGGCAATGACCACCTGGATGGGGCCCAGAACGAAGACCGGCTATATGGCGGCGTTGGAGATGACACTCTGCTCGGTGGCGCTTACTTTGATACCCTCTTTGGTGGCATTGGCGATGATACGCTTCATGGCGGCGCCCAGGCTGACCAACTCATGGGCGAATGGGGCAACGATCTCCTCTCTGGTGGCGATGGCAACGACACGCTTTGGGGGCTCAGAACGAGGACCACCTGTTTGGCGGTGCAGGAGACGACTGGTTGGACGGTGGTGTTGGCCTCGACCAGCTGTTTGGCGGCACTGGCAACGATACTCTGATCGGCGGCGCCCAGTCGGACCGGCTCATGGGCGAATGGGGCAACGATCTCCTCTCTGGCGGCAGCGGCAATGACCAGCTGGATGGGGCCCAGAACGAAGACCGGCTATATGGCGGCAGCGGCAATGACACCCTGTTCGGCGGCGCTTACTTTGATACCCTCTTTGGCGGCATTGGCGATGATACGCTTCATGGCGGCGCCCAGGCTGACCACTTAACTGGGGAATGGGGCAACGATTTCCTCTCTGGCGGCGATGGCAATGACCGCCTGGAGGGAGCTCAGAACGAGGACCACCTGGAGGGCGGTGCAGGAGACGACTGGTTGGACGGTGGTGTTGGCCTCGACCAGCTGTTTGGCGGCACCGGCAACGATACGCTTTATGGCGGCGCCCAGGCTGACCGGCTCATGGGGAATGGGGCAACGATCTCCTGTCTGGCGGCAGCGGCAATGACCGCCTGGAGGGGCCCAGAACGAAGACCGGCTATATGGCGGCAGCGGCAATGACACTCTGATTGGCGGCGCCGGCTTTGATACCCTCTTTGGCGGGGACGGGGCGGATACCCTGATCGGCGGCGCCCAGGCCGATAGTCTCACCGGTGGTGGGGGGGCGGACGTTTTTGTTTTCCATGATGGTTTTGGTGCGGATCAGGTGACGGATTTTGACGCTTCAGATACTGCGGAACAACTGGATTTGAGCGGGGTGGCCACGATCCTGAATTTCGCGGATCTTGCGGCCAATCACATGTCCCAGTCAGGCGCTCATGTGGTCATTGACGCGGGCAATGGCGATAGCATCACCTTGCTAAATGTGCAGCTCTCCGATCTCGATGTGAGTGACTTCATATTCTAAGTCATTGCTCTGTTGATCTGATCTCGGGGAAAGACTGGTAGCCTCAGCCGTTTCCAGGCAAAGACATGATGGCCAAAGTGGCACGAGCTCTCTATTCTGACTGCGAGCACAAGCCCAAGCTTAAAACGCGCTCATAGTCATCAGCTACCCGTCCGCAAAGGCTTTGTCTTCAGTGATCATCTCTGCTTATCCTAAACGTGTCTTCCTTGCCCTTCTGATCCTTGGCGCGCTGGCCTTTTTATTTTGGACCGGGTCGCGCTATCCGGCCCTCAGTGAAAAGGCCATCATGTCGGGCGCCATTCAGCTTGAGGACCCCTTGAGCTTTGAGGCATGGTTCCCGCTGGAGGCCGACATGGTGCTCTGGCAACGTGTTTTCTATTCAACGCTCAACTGGCTGCACACCAACCAGCAGGGGATGACTTTTGGTATCCTCTTTGCTGCCGGATTCATGACGCTGTTGGCCTATCTGCCGCGCAAAAGTTTTCAGGGTGGTTTTGCCAATGCCATGCTGGGGCTGGGGATTGGAGCGCCGCTGGGGGTCTGCGCCAATTGCGCGGCACCCATCGGCAGGGGGGTCTATGCTGCGGGAATGCGCGCGGAGACCGCATTGGCCGCCATGGTGGCCTCGCCAACACTCAATGTCGTGGTGCTGTCGATGTTGTTCTCCCTGATGCCTTTTTATATGGCCGTCACCAAGCTTGGCCTCAGCCTGTTTGTAATTCTGGTCGCGGTGCCGCTCCTGTGCCGCTGGCTGCCGCAGGTTCAACTTGGCGCTTCACAGGACATCGGCGGGAAGATCCAAGCAGAGGTGCAGCCGCCGAAACGGACCTCCCAGTCTCCTGCCTGGAACAGTCCCGCGCTTGCCGCGGTGCAGCCCGACGAGAGTTTTATCGCTGCCATCCTTGGGGTCGCCCGGACCTATCTTACACATCTTTGGTACATCATCCGCCTCACGGTGCCGATGATGCTGCTGGCTGGTCTCCTTGGCGCCCTGGTGGCCACACTCTTTCCCCAAGACCTGGTTGTCGATCTCGGCTTTGGTATTCTGGCTTTGACGGCGCTAACCCTGATTGCCCTCTTTTGCCGGTGCCCATGGGGTTTGACGTGGTGCTTTGCGGTGCCCTGTTCGCCGCTGGGCTGGCCCATGGTTATGTCATGGCCGCACTTTTCACCCTGGGCAGTTTCTCGGTCTATTCTGCCATGATTATCAATCAAATGCTGGGCTGGCGTGCCGCCACGCTGATGGCCGCAGCGATCGCCACTCTTGGCTTTGGGGCTGGAATATCTGCGCATTATTATCACAGCTGGCAAAGCCAGCGGGCACTGGAGCACCTGCTGCAGGGGATCTGGCGCCAGGTCTCGGCGCACCCGCTCCACAGGGGTGTTCTTTGGCGCAGCCCAGGCCGCCACCCTGCCCCAATCCGCGGCTGCAGATACGCCCCCGATCACAGTCGTCCCCAACCTTTGACATCACCGTCCCCCTGCGGACACCCTGTTCACCCGGGTCGAGGCTACCACCTTCGGGATTGATAAGCCGGTGGAATTCTCCATGCGCGACATGTGGCCTCCCTTTGGGAGGGGCGCAGTCTGGCCACCGGCGACATCGACAATGACGGTGATCTGGATCTGGCGGTGGCCTCCTCGGAAGTGGGGCTTTATCTCTATACCAATGACGGGGCGGGAAACTTCAGCCGCCTGCCACTGGATCTGACCCCGCTTGAGGGGGCGCCGATCTTTAACGCCGTGCTGGTCGATATCGACAATGATGGCTGGCAGGATCTCTTTCTGGCGAGCTATCTGCGCGGCAATTACTGGTGGCGCAATAATGCCGGGCACTTTGACCCTGAGGCCCTGCGCCGGGTGGCTGGAAACCCACAAACGCCCCTTGCCATGGCGCTGAGTTTTGCGGACCTGGATCGCGATGGTTTTTTGGATCTTGCATTGGGCAACTGGGCTGCAGGGTGGTATCGCCGCATTCCCGGAGAGGAATCGCGCAACCGGTTGCTGTTCAATCCTGATGGCCAGCTGGACGGCACCCGGTTCACCGATCTGCCGGGCCTCCCCGGCGAAACCCTGTCGCTGCTCTTTACCGATTTTGACCAGGACGGGCTGAGTGATCTGATCGTCGGCAATGACTTCGACATCCCCGACTATTTTTACCGGGGCGACGGGAAGGGCGGGCTCAGCATGATCACCGAACCCGAGGGGCTGATCCCCCATACCACCACCACCACGATGGCCGTAAAAAGCGCCGACTTGTTCAATACAGGCTACCCCGCGCTCTACCTGGCGCAGATCGCCGGACGCTCCTCCGGGGTTTCTGAGCGGCTAAAGATGCAATCGCTGGATCAGTATTGCAGCACCATCCAGGATCCAGCAGCCAAAGCGACCTGCGAAACGAATATGGCGATCAAGCGCTGGTATAAATCCGGCAACCGCTTTGATCCCTCTTATGCCGGGCGGTGCCAGCAGATGTCGGGGCGCTATCAGGCAGAGTGCAAGGCGATGCTGATCAAGGATTTGGCAATTCAAAGACGCGACCCCTCGCTCTGTGCTCTGATTCCCAAAGACCAATGGGTGCCGCAGGCCTATTGCGACTTACATTTCAAACCCACCCGCCAGCCTCTGCCCGCAGAGATTGCCGTCAGCCACCGCCAGATCCTGCGCTCTAATGTGCTCTTGGAATGGCAGGGGGCATCTTACGGCGATACCGCGACGACGCGCGGCCTCGAAGTCGGCGGCTGGAGTTGGGATACCAAAGTGGCGGATTTTGACCTGGATGGCTGGCAGGACGTCTATATCGTCAATGGCACCTGGGTCCCCAACGAGGTTTCACCTTCCAATCTGTTTTTCAAAAACAACGGTGAGGGTGGTTTCGCCGAGGCCTCGGATGCGGCCGGGCTAGAGGATTTTCTGATGACCGCGACTGCGGCGCAGTTCGACCTGGATGGGGATGGAGATCTTGATTTGGTGACCCATCCGGTCAACGGACCGCTGGCGCTGTTTCGCAACACAGCCCAAGGCTCGAGACTGGTCGTGGAGCTGGAGGATCTGACCGGCAACCGCGCGGGTATTGGCGCCCGGATCACCCTGCTGAACGCAGATGGCAGCGCGCAGATGCGCGAGCTGCAATTGGGCGGCGGATTCATGAGTTTTGATGCACCGCGGGCTCATTTTGGTTTGGCGGGCGCGCAACACGCCGCCGGTTTGCAAATTCTCTGGCCCGATGGCGTGCAAACCCAACTGAAAGGCCCTCTGTCTGCGGGACAGCTTTATCGGATCACCCGACACCCGCGCCCAGAATAGGCGATGATTCCCTCTCTCCGGTGTGCGGGCGACCCAGAATGCAGGCCAAATTGAGACAGTTTTTAAAAGACTAACCAAAAGTGTGTCTATTTGAAAATCCAATCATTGCCGCGACGGCACCTTCTTTTGTAACGTATAAGTTGGGTGCCTGATCATTCTGGTCAAACACCACCAAAATTAAAAAGATGAATTTTTCGGGGACATCATGACACTTGTTCTGCAGCGTATTTTGCGCAACTTCTCTGCCTTCCTGTTTCTGCTGCTGCCTGGCGTTGCCTTTGCCCAGGGCGCACCCAGCTTCACGGCCCTGTTTTCTCCGGATTCGATCTCTGCAGGCAATAATTCATCTCTGACATTCACCATCACCGAGATTGCAGGCAATCCAGCAGAAACCCTGGCCTTTTCTGCCACCCTGCCCACCGGCGTCACCATTGCCAGCGGTAGCCAGAGCAACAGCTGCGACGGCGTATTCACCGCCACAAGCGGCAGTGCCAGCCTGTCTTTAAGCGCCGGACGCCTGGGCGCCAGCCAAAGCTGTGTTATCACGCTGCCTGTCACCTCCACCACAGTGGCAGCCCATACCTTTACCAGCGGTGACCTGACCTCTGATCAAGGGAATAGTGGCAGCGCCACGGATATTCTGACCGTTACCGCAGCCAGCGGCAGCAACTACAACAAATCCTTTAGCCCTGCGGCAGTCGACCCCGGCAGCGTCAGCACACTGACCTATACCTTTGACATCGTTTTGCCCGGCAGCCCCGGCATTTCAGATTGGCGCGTGCCCAGTTTCACCGAAACCCTGTTAGGCTGGTTTGCAGTTCCCCGACCCGACAACCACCACCAACAGTTGCACAGGCACCCTGACGGTTGACCGCGACGCGGGAGAACTGGACTTTACCGGGGGTACAATCACCACTGGCGGCACCACCACCTGTACCATCACCGTGCAGGTTCAGGGCGTGACCCAGGACAGCTATGATGTGGAGAATGATCTCATCATTCGGGATGCCTTTAGCACCCTCATTTCTCAGGACACCGCCTCGGCCGATCTAACGGTTAACCCCGGTCCGGTCGATGGCATCGACCTGATTAAGGCCTTTGATGTCGTCCAGGCGAATGCCGGATCGACTGTGACACTGGACTTTACCCTGACCAATACCAGCCGTGACGACAGCGCCACCAGCATTGCCTTCAGTGATCTTCTGGATACCAGCTTCCTATCCGGTACCGTCTTTGCAAGCCTCAACAGCAATTCCTGCGGCGGCACGGTGGTCGGGACAGGCACCGACACATTTGATTTCTCAGGCGGCAGTCTGGCGGCCAACGGGGCCAGCTGCACCATTTCCATTGAAGTCGACCTGCCAGCAGGCGCTGCCGATGGGACCCATACCAATACCACCACGGCAGTGACCGGACTGATTGGCAGCACCCCGTATACTGGGGATACCGCCAGCACCACGCTGCGGGTTCTGGGTCTTGATGCCCAACCCCCCGTTTTCAGCAAAAGCTTCACCGATGATCCGGTGGCGCCAAGTGGCACTGTCACTCTGCGCTATGAGCTCAGCAATCCCAATCCCGGCCAGATCCTCAGCGATATGACCTTTATCGACAATATTTCCGCGATTACGGGCAGTACGGGCATTTCGATCAATACCGTGCCCGGCACCGATCCCTGTGGGGTGAGCAGTAGTGTGGCGTTGATCTTCATCGACGACGATGTCTTTGGCGTTGAGCTTACCGCCGGGACCCTGGCGGCCAGCGACAGCTGTAGCTTTAATGTGACGCTGGATATCGACAGTGATGTGGCGCCGGCAGACTATGTCTCGACCAGTGGGGACGTGACAGCCACGGTGAGCGGCAATACCGTCATCGCCTCTGGCGCAAGCGATACACTACAGATCGAGGGCGGTGCCAATCTCAGCTTTGCCAAAGAATTCACTGAGACGGTCCTTGGCGCGGGTCAAAGCACCACGCTCACCTTCCTCCTGACCAGTGCCCCAGAATCCCCCAGTACAGCCACCGGCCTCACCTTCACCGATGATCTGAGCAGCTTTCTTGCGGGGGCGACCTTCAGCACCAACAGCGACAACTGCGGTGGCAGCCCGGTGCTATCGGCTGGCGATACACTCCTGACCTACAGTGGCGGCTCTCTGGCCCCCGATGCCAGCTGTACAATCGATGTGACCGTTACGCTTCCGGGCAGCCTGACCAATGGCACCTATACCAATACCACCTCGACGCTCACCGGCACGGCCGGCGGTGAATCCCTGGTGGTCTCTGCCGCCAGCGATGACCTGCAAATTCTCACAGCAGAACCGCTGCAACTGACCAAGAGTTTCTCTCCTGCCGAGGCCCTGCCTGGCGAGGCCGTCACCCTAACCTATACGCTGACCAACCCGGATCCGACCTTCGCTTATGCGGTCTCCGTCTTTACCGAAAGCTACTCCTCCGCCTTAGGTAGTCTGGCCGCCACCTCTATGCCCGCAGGCGGTTTCTGCGGCGGGTCAAGCACAGCCTCGGGCACCACCTTTGGTATTTTCGCGTCCCTGGACATTGCGGCGGGCGACAGCTGCAGCTTTGATGTGCCATTGCTGGTGCCAGTCGGAGCTGCGGATGGCAGTTACAGCAGCGTCACCTCCAGCATCAACGCAACAGTGGATGGCAATGCGGTGGTCCTGCCTGCTGTCGGCGCCAGTTTTTCTGTAAATTCTGCACAGGTAGAACTGAGCAAATCCTATAGCGATGATACCCTGGCTCCTGGTGACACGGTGACCGTGGATTATGTGCTGACCAACCTCAGCAGCATACAGGCGCTCAGCGCGCTGGCCTTTACGGATAATCTGGATACCCAGCTTTCTGGCCTGGTGGCCACCGACACGCCAATCATTTCCACCTGCGGCGGCGGCTCCTCTCGGGAACCTCAACGCTCAGTTTCTCGGGGCACCCTGGCCGCCAGCGCCAGCTGTACCATCAGCGTGACCCAGCAAGTCCCGGGCGGCGCCAGTGCCAGCATCTATTCTGGCACCACCAGCGGTGTAACCGGCACTGCCAGCGGTCTCGCGATCACTGGTCCTGCCGTCTCTGCGGCTTTCACGGTCACCTCCTTCGAATTGCCCAGCTTCAGCAAAAGCTTCTCTGACCCCGTTCTTGGCGCGGGCGGCAGCACCACGCTGACCTATGTAATCACCAACAATGACGGCAGCACCACCCTCTCTGGCCTGCGCTTTAGCGATGATCTGGATGCGGCTCTCACCGGGTTTAGCGTCACTGGCGGCACTGGCAGTAACCTTTGCGGCACCGGCTCAACCGTGTCCGGCACCAGTGAAATCCTCCTGGAGGATGGCACGCTGGCCCCCGGAGACAGCTGTAATATCGTGCTGACAGTTGCCGTTCCCGCTGGGGCCACCACGGGCGGCTACCCTGGCGCCACCAGCACCCTGACCGAAAATGGGGAATTCGCCGCTAGCGCTGCCAGCGCCACGCTGACCATTGAGCCAGCGCCTGGATTTTCCAAGGATTTTGCCAGTTCTTCCATCGTGCAGGGGGATGTCTCCACGCTCACCTTCACTCTGGACAACAGTGCCGCCAGCGTTGCGGCCAGCAGCCTGGATTTCACCGATAACCTGCCCGCAGGGTTGACCGTGGCCAGCCCCGCCAATGCCAGCACCACCTGCACCGGCGGCACATTGACCGCAACCACAGGCACCGCCAGCATCAGCTACACAGGCGGCAGTGCCGCTGCCGGCGCCAGCTGTACTGTCTCTGCAGATGTGCGCGCCACCAGCAGCGGAACTCTGGTCAACACCAGCGGGGATCTCACCTCTTTCCTTGGCAATTCCGGCACCGCAACCGCCACCTTAAGCGTCAGTGCTGCACCGGTCCCAGGCTTTGCAAAAGCCTTTTCCGATGACAGCATCGCCCAGGGCGGCAGCACCCCGCTGACCTTCACCATCGACAACAGTGCTGCCTTGATGGAGGCCAGTAGCCTGGACTTCACCGATAACCTGCCCACAGGGTTGACCGTGGCCAGCCCCGCCAATGCCAGCACCACCTGCACCGGCGGCACATTGACCGCAACCGCAGGCGCCGCCAGCATCAGCTACACAGGCGGCAGTACAGCCATTGGTGCCAGCTGTACCGTCTCTGCAGATGTCACCGCCGCGACAACTGGCAGCCTGGTCAACACCAGCGGAGATCTCACCTCTTCCCTTGGCAACTCCGGCACCGCAACTGCCACTCTGAAAGTGCCGGGCCTGAGCCTGGACAGCCCGATTGCCTCTGATGACGTGGTCAATTCGGCCGAGGCCCCTGCAGTCACCTTCTCTGGCAGTACCACACAGATCGAAGATGGCGAGACTGTCAGCGTCACCGTCACCGACAGTGCCTCGGCCACAGTTTCGGGCAGCGCCACAGTGGCCAGTGATGCCTGGAGCCTGGCGCTGGATCTCAGCAGCCTTGCCGACGGCGCCCTCACTGTGACCGCTGATGCTGCTGATGCCTCGGGCTCCTCGGCGCCGCAGGTCAGCGCCAGTTTCTCAAAGAATACCAATACGCCCTCTCTGGCCTTTGACAGCCCGCTGGCCGGAGACGATATTGTCTCTGCCGCAGAAAGTGCAACAGTCACCATTTCGGGCACATCTTCCGGCGTGCCCGATGGCGAGACTGTCAGCGTTACCGTCACCGACAGCGCCTCGGCTACGGTTTCGGGCAGCACCACAGCGGCCAGCGATGCCTGGAGCCTGGTGCTGGATCTCAGCAGCCTTGCCGAAGGCAGCTTGACCGTCACGGCAGATGCCGCCGATGGGGCGGGAAACCCGGTGGTTCAGATCAGCACCACGCTGAGCCATGATCTCAACCCACCCACAGGCTATAGTGCCAGCTTTGATCAGGATCCGGTCAACAACAGCAACGAGAGTGCTGCCAGCTTCACCTTCGCCAGTGCCGAGACCGGCACCAGCTATGCCTATACGATCTCCTCGGACGGCGGCGGCAGCGATGTCACCGGCAGTGGCACCATTGCCAGCGCAACGGATCAGATCACCGGCATTGACCTGTCCGGGCTGGGCGATGGCACGCTGACACTTTCGGTGGTTCTGACCGACAGCGCAAACCAGGCTGGAACCGCAGCCACGGATACCACCACCAAGAATACTGACGCACCCACAGTCACGCTGAGCGGCCCGACAGATGCGCAGAGCGATCCCTTCACCGTTGATCTGACCTTCGGCGAAGCGGTGACCGGACTGGCCGCAAGCGCATTGATCATTGACAATGGCACCGCCTCAGACCTCACCGGCAGCGGCACCAGCTACAGTGTCACAATAACGCCAGATCATGATGGCACCGTGACACTCTCGCTGCCTGCAGGCAGTGCCCAGGACAGCACCGGCAACGGCAACCTCGTCAGCAACGAGATCGAGGTCATCGCCGACCTGACCGGCACACCCGATCCCAATCCGGATCCTGATGCGGATGGCGACGGCATTCCCGACAATTTGGAAAGCAGCACCGCCGACCGCGATGGTGACGGGATTGTGGATTCGGCCGATTATGACCCTCAGGGCTACTTCTACTGCGAGGATGACGGCCGCATCCTGTCCGGCGGCGGCATTACCGTCACCGGCCCCAGCGGCTCCAACAGCAGCGTTGGGATCTCGAATAACATTAATATCCTGCGCGATGGCTCGACCGGAGAATACCAGTGGTTTGCCCTCGTGCCCGGCAACTACAGCGTGTCTTACAGCTACCCAAGCACCGGCGTGGCAAGCACCGCCCGGCTGTCCTCTGGCAGTCTGGACGTGACCTCGTTACTGCCCGCCAACCCAGCTGTGCTTGGCTCTACCGAAGTGGGCAGCACCGGTGTGCTGGCAGATACCTCCCTCAGCGCCAACCCGGCGTTCTACGACAGTTTCGTCATCGAGGTGGCGACCCCAATGTGCTGGCCAATAACATTCCAATGACCCAATGCTCTGCCGTGGTCACGCTGAGTGCCAATGATAACGGCGCCGAAGCCAATGGCGGCAGCACCGATAGCGTCGGCTTTACCGTGAGCCTGAGCCCGAGCTCGTCTCAGGATACCGTGATCAGCTACAGTCTGGGCGGCAGCGCCACCTCGGGCACGGATTTCGTGACACCCACAGGCAGCGTCACGGTTGTGGCGGGCGACACCTCTGCCACGATCGAATTGACGGTGCTGGAAGACGGGCTGATCGAAGGCAGTGAAACCCTGACCCTGACCCTGACTGCGGTTACCTCCGGTGCACCCGGCGTTACCCTGTCGACCACCACATCGGACCTGACCCGCAGCAGCACGATCACCGATGACGATTTTGCCGTGGTCTCCGTGACCAATGACGATCTGACCGCTTCGGAAAATGGCACTGATACCGCTGCCATGTCCTTTGTTCTGCTGGGCCAGCCGACACAGGATGTGCAACTGGCCTTTGCCGGTGATGCGCAATGTAGCGTCTCCCCGCAACGCTGACCTTTGGCGCGGGCAATTACAGCAGCGCTCAGACCCTCACCATCACCGCAATCGATGACGAGGTTGTTGAAGGCACCCACAGCTGTCAGCCGACTGTGACGGTGAGTTCCACGGATACCAATTTCGACGGCTTTGCCTTGGCACTGGCACAGGTGGCAATCGCTGATGACCTGGTTGATCAGATCCGTGAACCGCTGAGCGAAATTCTGGAAAACGATCTCGAAGAAACCATCCGGACCCAGCAGCGTTATTTCAGCGGCATTTCCAAAGGCGCCCTGTCGCGCCTGCAGGCTGGCCAAGACGGTCTTGGCTGCGGAACAGTGGCACCGCTGGATGTCGATGGATCGGTCAATATCCAGGATGGCACGGGCCAGAGCGACGGCACCTTTGGCTATGATGTCTATGATTGCAACACTGGCAGCCGCGAGATCCTCGCCGGAGCGTTCAGTATCACCCACACCGAGAATATCGGCACCCAGGCTCTGTTCCAGTTCTCTCATCAGCGCGAGCGCCTGCTGTCCGAAACCCATTTGCAGGGCCGGTTCTGGGGCGGCTATGTCAGCCGCACCAATGTAACCGATCTGGCTGATGGCTCAATCAACGGGCTGGGCGTGAATGGCGGCATCTACGGGGCGCATCAGCTGGGCGAAGGATTGTTCATTGATTACTACGCCGCTGGCGCATTGGGGCATCACCGCTACAAGCTCAGCTTTGATGCGACACCAGCCGTGATCTCGACAGAGGGCAGTTATGATTATCTGGCCGCCTTTGGTGGCGTGGCGCTCTCGGGCGAGCATGCGTTTGAGACTTTCATGCTGCGACCCAGAGCAGGCATCGATCTGGCCTATGCGGTGGCCTCGGATGCGGATGTCACGGCCACCCAACTGGGACAGACCGACACCGGGAGCATCGATATTCCCAATACCACTGGCGGTCGCATTTTTGCCGAGCTGGAGTTTTCCAATCTCGCCAACCCGGAGGGGGGCAACCCATTCGCGCGCCAGATCCAGACAGCACTGGCGCCACGCTTTGCCTGCGAAAGCTCATCGAATGAGAGCGGTGTGGACTGCGGTCTGGGAATTGCCTTCAGCCGCTCGGTCTTCGATCCACATACCGGGGTCGGCTACAGCTTCGAGATCGACTATGAACATATCGACGAGACCGACCGGTTAAGTGTCGATTTCCACCGGGAACGCCGCTTTTTCAATGATCGCGGTGCGGTGGTGACCCAGCTTTCGGTCTCCGCCAGCGATGCAGTATCAATCCAGCACGGGGTCCGGCTGGATTTCTGATCCAGCCCGGTTTCCCAAGTGGGTTATCTGTTCGCCAATTGATCGCCGCCCTTTATGACGGCCAGCTCTTGCGCTTCAACAAGCTGGCTCTGGGTCATCCGTGCGGAAAGTACAACCGCCAGTTCCGGGGCTTCGGGCTGCCCGGCACTGGCGGCCAGCACCAGCCACATATATCCAAGAACATAGTCCTGTGGCAGCGCCCGACCTTCAAAATACATAAGGCCCAGATTGGCCATGGCTGGCGGGTACCCTGCCTCTGCCGAGGACCGCAAAAGCCGCGCCGCCTGGCGAAATTCTTCCTGTGAGGTTTCCGTTTTCTGCAGATGGTGCCAGCCCAGCAAAAAGCCGGCCAGAGGATCCCCGCGCGTGACCCCTTGACGCAGGCGCTCTAGCGCCTCGGCGCTGCTGTCCGGAGGCGCCAGACGGGTATCAAAGACCCACCCTGGGTGCAGGTTGCCAGTCTTGGCGCTGTTTTTTCGCGCGGCAAGCTGATGCAATTCGACAGCCAGCGCCTCATCCAGCGGCACGCCAAATCCATTCTCATACATGGTGGCCAGATTGCCCATGGCCAACGCCAATCCTTGATCTGCAGCAGCCTGAAACAGCGCGGCAGCCCGGACATAATCCTGCTGCACGCCATTTCCACGCACGTAGAGCAGTCCCAGATTGTTCTGCGCCCGCGCCTGCCCCGCCGCCGCCGGCCCCTCATAAAGCTGCAATGCCCTGGCAAAATCTTGAGCCACCCCAGTGCCGTTTTGATACAGCACAGCCAGGCTTACCGCCGCCTCCTGATGCCCCAGATCCGCAGCCTGTTGATACAGATCAGCCGCCAGAGGTTTCCCCTCGGGCTGTGTTTCCAGCACGCGCGCCAGATCATAGAGATACGTCGCATCTCCGGCCTGCGCTGCCTTGCGCAGCCAGTTCAAAGCGGCCTGTGCGTTTGTCTCCACCCCTATGCCATCAAAATAATACTGGCCCAACCGGTGTTGCGCCGCCGCATGTCCCTGATCGGCCGCCCGCGTGAACCATGTCGCGGCAAGGGCAAAATTCTGCAGCAGGCCACGGCCCTTTTCCAGCCGCAGTCCCAGGGCGTATTGCGCATCAGCCACCCCGTTCTGGGCCCCCTGTTCAAGCTGCGCAACAGGTACGTCCCGCCAATCGGCAAGCGTTTCCTGCGCCTGCAATGACAGGGGCTGCGACAGCCAAAGGGTAAAACAGAAAGCCAGGCGCCAGCTCAGAGACGAGGTCACTGTGAAATTCCTTCGGAGGTCTCTTCTGACAACGCCGCAGGCGGGCGCTCAACAAACCCTCTTGCCGCGGTCTGCGCTTTTGCGACCTGCTCCGGTGTCATCAAATCAGCCACCACGCCGCGCATCTTCAGCGCATCCCGGTGACCGCCTGCGGCCGCGATGTTGAACCATTTGTGGGCCATGACATAGTCCTGGTCCACACCCTGACCCTGAATATAAAGACGTCCAAGATTGTGTTGGGCCTCCACATCGCCGGTTTCAGCGGCCGCTTGAAACTGGTCAGCGGCCTGGACCGAAATCTCTCCGGACCTGTCTTCCTGCGTCAGCAACCAAAGGCCAAAGGCCGTCTGGGCCGGACGTAGACCGGCAGCGGCCTGCTGCGATAACCAATCCGCGGCGGCCGGATTTCCAGCCTCGGCCGCAGCCACGACCCAGGGTATGGCACGGTGCGGCGCCAACAGCCCGTCGAGCGCGCCGGTCGCCGCCAAACTGCCCAGATGCTGCTCTGCCACCGCGCTGCCTTGGTCCACTGCCAGCCGGTACAGCACCACCGCGTCCTGAAGGTCTGGTGCAGCGGCGTCTCCCGCTTCGCGTATCTGTCCTAACGTAAAACTGGCCTCAGCCACCCCTGCATCGGAGGCTGCCTTTAGCCAACGCACCGCCAGCGCCGGGTCAGCAGGAACCCCATGGGCGCCGCGCAAGGCGGTCCCCAGCACGGTGGCCGCCGCCGCGCTGCCCTGCGCCGCCGCCGCTTCCAGCCAGCGCTGCGCCTCGGCGGGACGGGCCGCGACTCCGTCTCCTGTCAGATATTTGCGCCCCAGTGCCAATTGCGCCTGACCAAAGCCGGTTTCGGCCGAGCGCAGCAACCAGTCAACGGCCGCCCTTCGGTTCTGTTCTACCCCCTGTCCGCGGTCCAGCGCATAGGCCAAAAAGAACTGCGCCTCACCATGGCCTGCATCAGCGGCTTCCTGCATCCAGCGCAGCGCCTGTTTGGCATCCTCCGCGATGCCTTCCCCGCGTGCATAGGCCCGGCTCAGCTCAAATTGTGCCTCTATATGACCGTTCTCCGAAGCCGCCAGCAGCCAGGTAAACGCTTCCTCTGGATGCGCTGTTACCCCAACACCACTGCGATACAGCAGACCCAGATAATATTGCGCCTCACTGTTGCCCCGCGCCGCCGCAGATTTGAACAGCCGCGCCGCGCGGGCGGGCTGGCTGACGGGATCTCCCTCGGGGGCGCTGAGATAAATCCTGGCCAGCAGCACCGAGGCCTCCACATGGGTCTGCGCCGCCGCCTTCTCTAACCAGAGCCGGGCCGCCTCACGATCTGTGGGTCCACCGCGACCTTCCAGCAAGACCCGCCCATAGCGGTACTGTGCCAGGGCCGCCCCGGTTTCTTCGGCACGGCGTTTTAACCCCTGCCGGGCAAAAACAAAATTTCCCTGCGCCCAGGCCTGTTCGATATCTGCCATCTCTGGCAGGGCGGTCGCTGTTTCCGCACCCGCCTCCTGTGCCCAAGGAGCAGAAGGCCAGATGGGCGACAACGCCAGAAGAGCCATAAGTGGAAAAGTGGTTTTTGAAAGTGTCATAATATCTCATCTTCTGGAACCTGCGGCGCGATCTTACGACCCACCTGCGGCAAGATCAAACCCAACGGCCCACTGGGACCATCACCCCGGCGGCACGCAGAAGCCAAAGCACTGCTGCTGCTGCACAGAGCGCTGTGCCAAAAGGTAACGCGCGTTGACCCAACGACCTGACGTCCCCGCCCCGCCATGCCAGGACCAGCGCCGCGCCCAACCCCGAAAGCGCCGCCAACAGCACCATCAGGGGAAGATCATAGGGGCCAGAAAAACCGCCGAGCCCCACCATCAGTTTGACATCTCCAAACCCCAGCCCCTGGCGACCACGCAAAAGCCTGTAGCCCACCCGCAGCCCCCAAAAACTGCCGCCCCCCAACAGCGCGCCCCAGAGGGTCAGCGTCAAAGTGTCCGCCTGCCAGGCTCCAATCAAAACAGTCAAAAACAGAGCCAGGGTCAGCCCGTCCGGCAACCGGAACCACAACAGGTCCGCCACCGCCAGACCAATCAGGAGCCACAGGAGCAGACAGGACAGCAGCACAGTGGCAACCGTCCCCCCGGCTGCCACCGCCAGCACCGCCGCCCCTGTGGCCAGGATCTCAATATAGAGCAACCAGGCCGGAATCGGCGCAGCGCAATGGCGACAGTGGCCGCGCACCAGAGCAAAAGAGACGATTGGAATAAGGTCGCGGGGCGCCAGCACCGTCTTGCAGTTGCGGCAGGCAGAGCGGCGCCGAATCACGTCCTCCCCCCGGGTCAGCCGGTCGACCAGGACCCCAAGAAAGGAGCCAATAGCCGGAGCCAGCAAAAGCACAAACAGCAGATCTGTACTCATGTAGGTTCTACTCTGTGTCCAAAACCTGTCTGCATAAGCCGCACTCCTCTGTCTTCCCCCTTTCGGACTCCTACCCGGATCGGTTAAAGATCAAAAGACAGAGGTCCCCCTCTACCATGTGACCAGACAAATGAAAGAGTCCCTCCCATGACGCATCCCAGCGCCCAGCCCGGCTGCTGCCCGCCCCGCCGAGATGCAGGCTTTTCCCTGTTGGAGCTGATGGTGGTCGTGGTCATCCTTTCCGTGCTTGCATTGGTGATCGTGCCCCGCGTCATCGATCGCCCGGATCAGGCCCGCGCGGTGCGCGCGCAATCTGATATTGCTGCCATCTCCAGTGCGGTGAAACTCTACCGGCTCGACAACTATCGATACCCCACAACTGAGCAGGGCCTCCTGGCGCTGGTCACCCGGCCGAGCGGCGATCCAGTGCCCGCCAACTGGGCTGAAAACGGGTATATGGACCGGTTGCCGGTGGATCCCTGGGGTCAACCTTATCTGTATCTTTCACCTGGGGTTCATGGCGAGTTCGACATTTTCAGCTATGGCGCCAACGGAGTGGTCGGCGGCACCGGTACAGAGGCGGACATAGGTTCTTGGGCCTTAAATTAGAGACACAGCCTATCCACTCGGATGCGGGTTTTACGCTGATTGAACTGTTGGTCAGCCTCGCCATTCTTGCCGTGCTTGCAATTGCAGCTGTCCTGTCCCTCCCGCGCGGGCTGCCCCGTCGGACCGCGATATGGCCCTGTTTCAGATCCAGTTTTCGTCAACCCGCCAGCGGGCAATCACGGGGCACCAAAGTCTGGGGCTCGCGCTGTCCCTACAGGGACTGCGCCGGGCTGAAAACTCAAAGACGGTTGGCAATTCTCTACCCAACTGCAACGCTGGCAAGGCCCCGTGCATCTGGTACCCTCGGACCGCGCAGCCGCGTCTGACACTCCCGAAATCATCCTTCTCGCCACCGGACAAACCAGCGCGTTTCATATCAACTTTGGTTCTGGTGGCCGCTGCGAAAGCGATGGATGGACAGGCCTGACATGCCAGAGCAATTGACCCCGCAAGCGCGCACCTCCGGGCTGACACTGGTCGAGCTTGCCGTGGCCATCCTGGTGCTGGCCATCGGCAGCATGGCAGCGCTGCGGGCCACTGATCAGTCACGCCTGAGCATCGGCAGCGAGATGCCCCGGATTCTGGCCCGGCTGGCCGCCCGCAATCGCGCCGAGGAACTGCAGCTTTACGGTCCTGGCCACGCGCTCCCCGGTCAGGTTACCCTGGCGGGTCAGCCCATTTCCATTGAAACCCACTCTGAAACCACCGCAGGCGGGCTGTTGCTCAGCAGGATCACCGCGCGCGCCGTATCTGGTGAAGCGGCGATGCTGGTGGTTTATCTGCCGCCCGGGTGCGACGGTGAAACTATCGCAGCAGGATCATGGCCTCAGCCTCCTTGAGCTGGTCGCCGCTATGGCCATTTTCGCCCTGGTGGCCGTTCTGGGTGTGCAGGCCCTGAGTGGTATGATCCGCATGCGCGAAGATCTGATCCAGCGCAGTGAACGGGCCGCCGAGCTTGACCGCACCGTCAGCCTGTTGCGCGCGGATCTTTCGGCCGTGGTTCCCATGTTGTTTTACCCCCCAGAACGCGCCCCACCGCAATCGGCTGTCCGGTTCCGGAACGGGGTGCTGGCGCTTTCGGTCAGTGGGCAATCCAGGCTGACGGATCACGGCAGCGCTGGCCTGCACCGCATCGAGTGGCAGCTCCAGAACGAGCGGCTCAGCCGGCGCATCTGGCCCGCGCTGACACCCGCGCGTGCCTCTGCGCAAAACCCGGCCATGCCAGTGCTTGAAGGTGTGACCGGGCTCCGTCTGCGCAGTTACTGGGAGACGCAGGGTTGGGTTGATGGTGTCGCACCAACCACCCTGCAGCCCACTCCTGATACCGGCCACGCATCTGATGGCGATCACAGTGGCCCCGCGCCTGAAATTTATTCAAGCACAGTCCCTCTGGCGTTGGAACTGATCTTGGAAACCCGTAATTTTGGCCGCCTTTCCCTTGTGGAGACCCTAAAATGAGCCCGGACAGAGGCTTTGTCCTGATCAATGCCCTCATTCTCGTGGCCGCGCTCTCTGCGGTGGCAGTCTTTTTGTTGACCCGGTCTGAAATCGGGCGGGCGCGGTTGCAGGCGGGCCAGGATGCGGATCAGCTGGCCATGGGGTTGATGCCTTTGATGCCTTTGCCATGGCGCAGCTCACTGCCGACACCAACAGCATCGACCATCTTGGAGAATCCTGGGCAAAACCGTTGCCGGTTTTGCCATTGGCCCGCGGCTCTGTCAGCGGCCAGATCACCGGTCTGCAGGGGCGTTTCAACGTGAATTGGTTGGCCGACCCCGAACATATCATCGCCCATCAGGCGTTTGACCGCCTGTTGACGCGGCTGGCCATCCCCGCCCGGACGGGCGCGGCAATCCGCTCTTTCCTGCGCCCGGGAGGGCCAGAAAACCAGGGGCCCTGGATCCGGTTAGACCCGCCTCTGGATCCGGTCGGGGGCCATTCTCAGTCTGGAGCAGCTGCGGGCCATTCCACAGCTTTCGGATCGCTCATTTCAGCGGTTGTCTCCGTTTTTGGCGGCCCTGCCAGGGGACAGCGCCCTCAATGTGAACACTGCATCCAAAGAGGTGCTGGCAGCTTTCCTGCCACATTTGCCCCCCGCCGTTCTCATTCGTCTGCTGTCCACCCGGCAACGACAGCCCTTTGACTCCTCTGCAGCCTTTCTCTCAGCTGTCGGGATTGAAGAAGACACCGAGGAGACCGACGACCCAACGGATTCCGCGCCGCAGCTGTCCCCCGATCTGTTCGCGGTCTCTTCAAACTGGTTCCGGGCTGAGGCGACCACCACCCTGGGGGATCGCAAAGCGCAGCGGGTCACGATATTTCAACGGAAAGGGTTGCCCCGACGCATCACGATTGCCTGGCGCCGCAGCGCATGGCCTTGAGTTCTCGGGTAAAACCTGCAGACACAACAGATCCTGTCCGCCAACGGATTGCACTTGCCAGCGTCCCTGCGCATTCTGCAGCGATACCACCCCGCAACTGGAGCCCTGCCCCGATGTCCGCAGCCCCCACCAGCCGGCCCTCCAAGGCTGCACCAGACTTCATACTTTTGGGCGGGCCCCTGGCCGCGTCGCATCAAGTGGTGCTGGTGCCTGGCGAGATGGTACCACTCTACAGCCTTGATTTGCCGGCCTCACTGCGCAGCGGTATCCGCGAAAAAGTGGCCCGTCGTCAGCTGGCGGACCGGCTGGGCTTTGCCCCGGCCCTGCGCCCCTTTGTGCCTACGATACAGGGACACCCTAAGGCGAACACCAAAAACTGGACCCGGGTCTTCACCGCAGATCCGGCCTGGCTCGAAAGCCTCAGTACCCTTTCAGGGCGCGCGGTCCTACCAGACTATTTGTCCCTCCCCACTGCCACCGATCTCTGGACCCTGGCCTGTACCGCCGAGGACCGTGTCCAAGCCCGCCTTGGTCCAAGTGACGGTTTCAGTGCGCATCTCACACTGACCCCCCTGCTCTTGGAGCAAGCCTTGGACAGCGGCCCACCACCGCGGGCTATACTGGTGATGAACGAGGTGGGTCCGGCCATCAGAGCGCTGGCAGAATCACGAAATATCCCAATATTAGAGACGCTTTTTGACGCTGAGGCATTGAAAATAGTCCCGCGCGTTCTCGCCCATGGTGAGCTGGCATGTGATCTGCGCAAAAATCCCATCGCATCGCAGGTACAGATGGCACGGCGTGTCCTGCCTTGGCGCTGGCCACTCTTGGCGGCGGCGCTGGCAGCAGCACTTTGGGCGGCAGCCCAGCAGATTGCCATTCAGCGCAGTGAGACCCATACCCAGGCCTTGAGAGCGAAGACCCAGGAACTGGTGCAACAGCACTTCACCCAGGGCGGTCCAGTGCTGGATCCCCGCCTGCAAGTCAGCCGCGTACTGGCCGAGCTGCAGCGTGCCAATGGCTCCAGCACCCATCAGACCAGCCCACTGGAGCTGGCCCGGCGCGCCGGCGCCATCATCACTGCGGCGGACGCCAAACCCGAAATGCTAACCTATCGAGAGGGACAGGGCCTCTCAGTGATCCTGCGTCTCCCGGATTTTGCCGCAGCCGAACGGCTTGCCGCAGCCTTTGCCGCAGAGGGCCTGGACGCCCGGTTGACAGAATCTGGCACCGCCAGCGATTCCGATGGGGTACGCGCCGAATTCACCATCGCAACACAGGCCGAGGACACAGAATGAACACTGGCCTGATCTCTCTGCTTTGCGCCTCAGCCGCCGCGAACGGCTGCTGGTGGCCGCCCTGGTCTTTGCGGTGTTGCCTCTGGGGATTTTTCTGACGGTTCTGGTGCCTTTGCATGATCACCGTCTGCAGGCACAGGCCACCGAGGCCGAGGCGCAGGCTCTGCTGGTCTGGGTCGCCGATCAGACCGTGGAAAAATCAATCTGCAGCAGCCCGACCTTTCTGCCGCACCCGCCAGCGCCATTGGGCTGAGCGGGTTGGAAAGCGGGCTGAGGGCTGCAGGTCTGGGGTCCTCTTTGGGTGAACTGCGCTCTGGCACCGGCGGCACAGTAGAAATGCGCTTTGAGCGCGCTGATTTCGCCCGGTTGGCCAATTGGCTCTCGACCACGCATCCCGACTGGGGGTATCGGTTCAAAGGGTTTCGCTTTGAGGCCACAGACGCTCCCAATCAGGTCAATGTATGGCTGACCCTGTCCCCGGCATCAGACCCATAATAGGGTCTAATACAGGCTATTTTGCAGCTATAGGGTTTTAACCTGGCCTCAATACTGGCTCTGCGTCCCGCCATAGAGCCCAATGGGTCCAGGCTGGAATACTGTTTCAGAACCTCAGAAAAAGCAGCACTGGCGGCTTGCAGCTGAGCTTTCCCTTCAGCGGTCTTACCTTCACTCAAGAGGCGCAGCCCCAATTCATGTTGCGCAGTTCCCTGTACCGAAAGCGCGGCGGCGCGCGCCTCGTCTTTCTGACTGGCAACCAAACCGGCGGCCAGGCTGGCAGCCTGCTGAAAATTACCACTGCGCAATTCCGTATGCGCATATTCTAACTGCAACCGAGGGGTCAGCGGTCCGGCCTCTTCCTGCAGCAACCGGGTATAGGCTCGCCTGGCCTTGTCGTAGTTGCCGCTTTCCAGTGCAGTGCGGGCCACCCCATAGCGAGACTGAAAGCTAGTCGCCCCGGTCACACTGTCACTGCAGCTGCCCAAGACCACCAATGCTACAGCGGCAAGGCTAACCTTGGCAAAAATAACTGTCCTCATCATATGATCTTTCTGCCTGCTGAGGGGCTCATTTAGAAGGCCCGCTAATTATATCTGCTCAATCGAAGGATAAGTGCTGCTGTGAATTTAACACGCGCCCCCCTGCGCGTCTACTTTTCTGGATTGGGATCTCAGATCCAAAGACGGTAAACTGTCAACTGGGCCCCACAGGACACGAAAACACCCGATATCAGTCTGAGCCTCACAAAACTGACGCGCAAAGCCGGCCCTGCGGTCAAACCGCAGGGCCGTTCTACCGGTCGGGCAAGCCACAGTTGAAATTTTGCCCTTACGAAGCCCAGACTGCTATGGCAAACTGGGTCATATCCATTTCTAAGCTCTGCAAGGAACACACCCATGCGTTTGATTGCAGTGATATGCACGCTCCCTGCGCTGACGGCTGCCCTTTGGGCAGGACAGCAGCTGTGGCTGGAGATGCGTGCACCCGCCGCCCCTGCCGTAGTCTACGCAGCTCCGGCGGCCTCAGACCGCGTTGCAGAACCGCAGCCCCGACCAAACCGCCGCTGGTCGGCGCTGTTTGAGAGAAACAGCCGCCCAAACCGCAACCCCCCACTCCCGCCGCAGAACCACAACCGCCAAAGCCACCCGTTCGCCCGCTACAAAGCTTTGGCTATGCGCTGAATGGGGTGGTTCAGACAGGCGGCACGGCCTGGGCCATGGTCTCACATCCAACTGGTGAGCACCTGGTGCGGCCAGGGGATGTGCTGGACGGCGGCCTCACGGTGATGCGGATCGATAAGGCCGGTCTCTGGGTCAGCCGGGACGGTGAAGCCGCAGAGCTCTTGGCCTTTCCAGAATAGCAGCAGGTCCCTAGATCGTCACCGCTGCCTGCAGGTCAAAGATTGGCAGCAAGACGGCCAGCACAATCACCAGCACCAGGACACCGACCAGAATCATCAGCATTGGCTCAAGCAGCGCCGCAATGCGTTTGCGACGGGCTGACAGCCCCTGCTCGGTGAGAACAGCCGCCCGTTTGGTCATGGGCGCCAACCGGACCGAAATCTCGCCGGCGCCAATCAGCTGGCGCGCAACCGGCGGCAGGAAAGACAACCGTTCAAGCGCCCGGGCCAGGCTTTCACCCTGGCGCACCGCCGCCGAGACCGTCTCGGCCTGGTTCCGGAAACTGGCAACCGAGAGGACCTCAGCAGCGCTGTCCACTGCACTCAGCACCGCATGTCGTGATCCCAGCACCAGGGCCAGCGTGCGCATATACTGCACCGCCTCCGCCTGCCGCCGCAAAGGTCCCAGTATCGGCAAACGCAGCACCAGCCGGTCTCGCAGGCTACGCAGCACCGTCACACGTGGCACCGCCAAAAGCAGCAGAACTCCCGCGCCTGACAGCAGGATCAACACCAGCGCCTGGCGCCCGATCCAGTCCGACAGCCCCATCACCGCCTGGGTCAGCGGCGGCAACGGACGGCCCGTCATTTCAAACATCGACACAATCTCGGGCGCCACGTTGACCATTAAGATACCGCAGACCAGCAGCGAAACCGCCGCCACAAAACCTGGATAAATCAGGGCCGTGACGATTTGCGCCCGCCCGCTGTCCTGTTCTTCCAGATATGTGGCCAATTCTGAACACACCGCTGAAAGCTCCCCGGCGCCTTCACCTGCCCGCAACGCCGCAAGATAATAGGGCCCAAACCCAGCCCCGGACCCCTCCAGCGCGGCGGACAATGGCGCACCGTCCAGCAGCGCGGCCCGGGCCTCAGCCGCCACCGCATCCAAAGCCGGATGGCCACCCGCCCGCACCGCTTCCAGGGCGGCATCAACCGGAAGCTCAGCCTCCAACAGCACGGCCATCTGGCGGGTGAAGACCGCTTGTAGTTCCGGAGTAAGCCGTCGGCGCCAGCCAGAGCGCGCGCCGGACACAGCTTTGCTTCGCTCAGCTCGGAAACAAAGAGATCCTGCGCCTGCAATTGCACGGCCGCATCTCTTTCCGTTTCGGCCACAACCGAACCAGTGCGGCGGCGACCCTGGGCTGTAAAGGCAGTATAGCGGTAGGCCCTCATGCCATATCTCCCGCAACCCGCAGCACCTCTTCGAGACTGACGGTGCCCGCCGCCACCGCCGCCAACCCCTGACCCGTCAGGGTTTCCTCCGGAGCCAGCGCCAGCTCCTTCAGGGCGGTTTCACTAACCCCTGCATCAATCGCTCCGCGCAGCTCCGGGGTGATCCTGGTGATCTCAAAATCCCCAGCCGACCGCTGTGCCCAGACCCTGACAGGCGCTGCATCCCGTGGCGCGAAACAGCTGCTGCGGGGGCTCATCCCACACCGCAGAAAATGCGCCGCCTCATCCGGAGCTGGCGCATGAGAGCTGCGGCACTGCAGGCACAGCCTGCGCAGCAGCCGCTGCGCGATCACCCCCGCAGCGTTGCCGCAATCAGAAAGTCATCAAGCCCGAGATCACGCAACCGTACCACGGCCCCTGCCGAGCTGTTGGCATGCAGCGAGGAAAACACCAGGTGCCCGGTCAGCGCCGCCTGAGCCGCGGTGCTGGCCGTCTCACCATCGCGCACTTCGCCCACCAGGATCACATCCGGATCCTGGCGCAGAATGGCACGCAACCCAGCAGCAAAGCTCATACCGATGGCTGCATTGATCTGGCTTTGCGATACCCCGGGCAAATCATACTCGATCGGATCTTCCACCGTCACCACATTACGCTCATCCCGATCAGAGAGCTGCAACAGCGAATAAAGTGTCGTCGTCTTCCCGGCGCCGGTCGGGCCGGTGGCCAGAATGATCCCATCAGGAAAATCAGCAAGGCGCCGCAACTGGGTCTCTTGCACCGCTGACAGGCCCAGCCGGTCCAGCGGCATCAGCCCGGCACTGCGGTCAAGAATCCGCAGCACAACCCGCTCGCCATAGTGACCTGGCAGCGAGCTGACCCGGGTGTCGATCCCTTTTCCGCCCAGCGACAGCGGGATGCGCCCGTCCTGCGGCAGCCGGGTTTCCGCGATATCCAGCCCGGCCATGACTTTGAGCCGCGACACGATCCGGCGCACCGGCACATCGGCGCGGTCCATCACTTCCTGCAACACCCCGTCAATACGCATGCGCACCCGCAGACCGCCTTCATGAGGTTCGATATGCAGATCCGATGCACTGCTCTGCACGGCCTGCCGCAGGAGCCGGTTCACCAGTTGAATGACCGGCGCATCTCCCGGCTCATCCAGCAGATCGCGCTGACGGCGGGAAAAGGCCGCTTCCTCAAGATCAAAGCTGATTTCGCCCGCCACTCCGGCCTCAGCAACAGCGCCCGACTGATAGGCCCGGGCCAAGGCGGTCTCAAACCCCATCCGGTCGGCCCGCACCACGCTGACAGCCCTGTTTGCCCCAATCGCCGCTGCGCTTCACGCAGCCCGAGCTGAGTAGCGTCAGGGCCTGCTGTCAATTTCTCCCCTCCAGAACCACCTGCTGGCTCTGGGCAAAACAAAGGGCAGCCGAAGGTCTGCAGCGTCAGGATCAGTTGCCTGCGTTGAAGCGGAGCCGACTGGGGAGAGGGGGTAGTTTCGGCTTTGCGCGACATCATCAATGAATCCAGCATCAAACGGTTGGTTTAGATCGGCCCCGTCAAAGGGAAGATAGCCCAGCTGGGTTCTGGGGTATCTTCCATCATCCACGGGCGCAATAGAGGCGCTGACGTCCCGCGCTTTGCGTGACAACTGTCGGGTAATGCGGGCGGCCTCAGCGTCTGATGACACCACCTGCGGACGCAGAAGCACCAAAAGCACCCGCTGCCGACCGGTGGCATTCTTGCCGCGAAACAGGTTGCCCAGAAGAGGGAGCTCTGCCAGTCCGGGGACCTTTGACTGACCGCCCCTGAGCCATTTTCCAACAGGCCACCCAACATGATGACCGCTCCGTCTCGCACCAGCGCGGTGGTCGAGATCGCACGCCGTGTGGTGATTTCACCGCCCGAAGACGCAGTACTATTGGTGAGGTTCGAAACCTCCTGCTTGATCAGCAGGCGTACGGTGCGGTCCGCATTGATCTGCGGCGTGACATTCAGTGTCAGACCCACATCCAGGCGCTCAATGGTTTGAAAGGGGTTTTCAACTGCGGTGCCACCGCTGACGGTGGAAAAGCTGCCGGTGACAAAAGGCACATTCTGCGCAACCACGATCTCAGCTTCCTGATTGTTCAGCGTCAAAATTGAGGGGTCGACAAAGCCGGGTGGAACTCACCGAATTGATCGCCGTCAAAGCCCCACCAGCCCGTCGCCGTCACTTTCGTTGTAACGGCCACCGCCCAGAAACCCTCCATTGCCAAGATCGGCGGTCTCGCCACTGCTGAGCGCGGACATCAGATTGATCAGACTGGTGCGCCCTGGCAGAAAACTGCGCGCCCCTACCAGCGCATTATTCAGCACCGCCCCAAATTGCACCGAGAGATCGCGCAGACCTTCAACCGATATCTCAAAATGATCGCCTCGACCAGAACCTGGGTCGGGCGCCGATCCAGATAGCGCACCATCTGTACGATCTCGTCTATCCGCTCTCGCGGGGCCGAGACCAAAAGCGAGTTGGTCTGTGGTTCTGGCACGATGCGTACAGGAGCCCGCACATTGCCCCGCCCTCGGCATTCAGCGTGCGCAACACCACATCCGCAATCGAAGCCGCATCTGCATAGTTCAACCCGATGGTGCGCGCGACCACTGTATCACGCTGGGTGTCGAGCTCGGACACCAGCACCCGCACCCGGTGACGCAGCGCTTCGGGCCCCGAGAGCACCAAGGCATTCGAACGCCGGTCGATACTGATGGCTGCCCCGTCCTGGATCAGATCCATGGCCTGCACCACCTGCATCACATCCGAGGCCGAGGCATTCTGCAACCGGATGATTTCCACCGGATCTGACCTGCGGGGTTGATCCAGCCGCTTGATCAGATCAGAAATACGGTCGAGATTGGCCCCCGGTCCGACAGTATCAACCGCTTGGCGCCCCGCACGGGTGTAATCACCGCCTCAGCGGGCAACAGCGGACGCACCACCTCAACCACCTCTTGCAAAGAGATATGACGCACCGAAATCACCCGGGTCTCAAAGCCACCCGGCAGTGGTTGACCGCCACCTGGAGCCAGCTCACGGGCGGCATTCATCGGCACAACCCGATCCGCCCCCACCCCATCAATAATGGTCAGCCGATTCAGTTCCAGCACAGAGAGGAACACCTCATAGAGGTCCTCCGGCGACATTGTGTCCGGTGCCAGCACGGTTACAGTTCCCCGGACCGCAGGATCCAAGACAAAACTGCGCCCCGTTGCCTCTGAGACGATTTCGACAAAACTGCGCAGATCGGCATCGCGCAGGTTCAGCGTAACCTGAGCGAACAGAGAAAAGGCCAGACCAGCAACAGCAAGAGAGCAGGTAAAATCACATTACAGCCCCAAACACGAAAGGATCGCGCTGGCTTCAGCTTATTGTGCTGCAACACTGCCGAGGTATTCATGGATCTGCTCTCTTATCGTTATATCGCTGGACCGGTGGGCAAATAATGCTGCACCGTTTGCCTGTTGCATGCACATTAGAGAAGTTTGCATCAAAGCGCACGGTTTTCTGCGCGTTTCTCGAACCGGGCCCATCCCCGGCAGATAAGACACAGTCCTGCCAAAAACTCCCCACTTGCGCAGACCCGGTTCCCCCGGCATGCATAGGGTATTTCCAAGCAGACAGATGACAGGACGCATTTATGAAACTCCTTTTTGTCCATCAGAATATGCCCGGTCAATACCGCGAGATCCTCACCTGGCTGGCGGCACAGGGCGGTCATGAGCTGGTCTTTCTGACCCAGCGCCCGAATATACAGATCAAAGGCGTGAAAACCGTCACGTACCGGGTGCATCATCAGGCCAGCAAAGACTCTTACGGGCTCTCCAAGGATTGGGAGGACGCGGCCGGGGCAGGTCTGGGAGCCGCCATGGCGCTGCGCTCCTTCGAGAAAAGTGATGGCTTCAAGCCAGATATCGTCATTGGCCATACTGGCTGGGGAGAGCTGCTGTTTGTAAAAGAGATCTGGCCGGATGTGCCGGTGATCGGCTTCTTTGAGTATTTCTATAACACCACTGGCGGGCTGGTGGGCTTTGACCCGGACAGCCCATCCAATGATCAGGCCGGCTTTTTTGCCAAGGCCCGCAACACAGTGCCTTACGCCAGTATCGAAAGTGTCGATCTCGGCCATGTGCCGACTTATTGGCAGCGCGACCGGTTTCCGACCTCGTTCCATGATCGCATGTATACCTGCCATGATGGTATTCGCACCGATCGGCTTTGCCCGACCCCAAGGCCTGGATAGGACTGGGGCGACTGGAGCACCCCTTGACCCGCGCCGACGAGGTGGTGACCTATGTGGCCCGCAATATGGAACGGGCCCGCGGCTTTCACATCATGATGCGCGCCCTGCCCCAAATCCTAAAGGACCGACCCAAAGCGCGGGTGCTGATGATCGGCGGCAATGAAACCTCTTATGGCCCCGAAAGCAAACACACCAATGGATTGCGTGGGGAGATGGAGGAAGAGCTGGGCGACAGCGTCGACTGGAACCGGGTGCATTTTCTCGGCAAGGTGCCCTATGATGATCTTTGCCGCATCATCCGCATCAGCCGCTGTCATATCTATTTGACCATGCCCTTTGTGCTCAGCTGGTCGCTGCTGGAAGCGATGTCGATGCAGGCCACGGTGGTGGCGGCTGATGTCGCCCCGGTGCGCGAGGCGGTGACCCATGGCGAGACTGGCATGCTGGTGGATTTCTTTGATGTCCAGGCGCTGGCAAGCCAGGTCGTGGATGTGTTGGAAAACCCCGGCACCTATGCGCATCTCGGCCCCAATGCGCGCGCCCATGTGGGGAGACCTATGATTTCCTGAGCCGCTGCCTGCCCGAACACATCGCCCAGATCAACGCCCTGGTGCCTGCCGCAAAACGCATTCAGATGTAAGCCAACGGGATGCCCTTTTCGGCGCCTCTATCAGGGGTGGCACCGGCGATACCCCAATATCAGAGCCTGTTTTCCCCAAGGATAAGCCCGTCACCACAATGACCCTCAGCCCGTCCCGGAAGCGATCGTTAAGGGGGAAACAAACCGGAAAAGCAGGCCTAATCAGCGCTGCGTTTTTGACCCAGCCCAGGAAAGCAGCATCTGCCTGGCGCAGACGCGGACTGCCCGAACGCGCCCACATCGCACGCCACTCGGCCTCCAGTGCATAGACATCCACACCCGGCAGCATCTCACGGGCGTGCTCCAGCGTCACCGACTTCAGGACCGGCGCATTGGCACTGCCCACTTCGGTGACCATATGTTTCTGGCTAAAGCGGATCAGATCACCGGGCAATTCTTCCAGTGCGTAATCCGGCAGGGGCTGTGCTGTGATCATGTCGCGGATCATCTTGCGAAAACCCGGCGTGGAGAGGCGGAGCCCGATTTCTTCAACAGGGTTTCCACCGAAATTTGCCAGCTGTCCTGCCGTCCGCAATGCTTGCGCGCCAACTCATAGACCCGCCGCTCCAGCGGTTTACGCAGGCGAAAATAGTCCCGGTTGAGCGTCAGGACCGACTTCGACAGCACCGCCCGAAACAGCCAGTCCGACAGCGTCACAGTCACATTGACCATACGGCCGCCTTTGGCCTTGCGGATGATCTCCCAGCTTTCGATAAGACCAAACCCCGTGGTCACCTCTTGCCCGCCAGTGACGATATTGGTGGTAATCCGGGTGCCGACAAGACGCTCAAAACTTTCGCGCAGCCGACGGTAGGCATCGCCGCTGGTCTCGCGGTTGGTGGCCAGCAACAAATCATGCGCTTTCAGATGCAGCGTACGACTGACCTGGCGCCCCGCATTCAACGCCGCCATCAGCTGACTGATACAAAAGATCAGGATATCCTTGTCGTGGATCGTCGCCAGACCCTTGACCGAGGGCACCACAGTAATCTCAGCGCCATTATGCTGGTAATTTAAAATACGCCGGTCTGGCCGGGTCGACAGGGAAAACAACGGGTGCTCCATCGAGACCAGATCATTTTTGGGAATCGCCCCCAAAATATCACACAGGAAGAAATCCCCCTGCCCTTCAGCTGGCTCCCCTCCCGCTGTCAGCGCTGCTGCCATTGTTCTTCTGCCCGTTGCTGGTCCCCGGTTTATGCGCGGCGTATCGCAGCTTTCCCAGGTGACTCGTTTTCGTGGTTTTGAATACACTCACCCTAGAGTTATCCACAACCCCTCGCAACGGGGTTCCGGAATCACTGTTTCGGGGGATCAGAGTCATTTGATCGGGGTTTCAGAGTCACCCACACCCAAAAAACACCCCGCATGATCAATAAAAAAAGGCTTTGCGAGGACAGTGCTTGTCCCTTAACTATTATATAACTCATAAATAACAGAGCAGAAAATTGTTCAGCGCCCAAAATCTGCCGCACACCTGTCTTTTAGGCCTCTGATTTTCATAGAAAAAGAAAAAGGGGTCTGCTGAATATTCCCATGTGCCGCCTTTTCTGTTATTCAGTCAAAAAGACAGCATATTCATCGATCTCAGGGGGCAGGTTTACATCCGTGACCCCAGGATCGGCGAAAAGATAACCCAGGCGGGCAAGGCATTATGGCAAGAGATACCCACAAGGCAGCACCCATGCTGCCCCCCTATTTCAACATCGACCCCGATGCGGCCATGGCTGAACTGGATGCTTCAACCGACACCCATGGCTTTGCTGAAATTGCTGCCGCCTGCGCCCGGGGCCGGGATGATCTGTCCAGCCGTGGCATCGACGAGGCGGGCCGCAAACAGCTGCGCCAATTCTCAACCTGGGAAATCACCCGTTACCTGATCCCCGTAGCCAGCGCCCATTTTCGCCGGGTGCTGAAGGCCAATCCGGAGCTGCCCCAGGGTCAGGCCGAAACCGAAGGCGGCGCCAAGTGGTTCTCGCTGGATGAGGTTCTGAAGTTGCGGGCGTTCTTTGGCGCCCAGGGCAGCAAAGCGAAAGATTACCTGCCCTACCGGCCCAAAGGCCTGCCTGCCAAAATTGTCGCTGTGGCCAATTTCAAAGGCGGCGTTGGCAAGACCTCAACGGCCGCGCATCTGGCGATGTCGGCGGCGCTGGACGGCTACAAGGTGCTGGTGATTGATCTCGACAGTCAGGGCTCGATGACCTCGATCTTCGGGGGCAAGGTCGACGACGAATGGCAGACCGCCTTTCCGCTGCTGGCGCGCCACTATGGCGAGCATCTGCGGCTGGAGAACCAGCGCCGTCTGGATCGTGGCGATGCACCGCAACCGCTGGACGAGGCGCTGAGTGCGGCGATGGACATGACCGCGGCGGACGTGATCCAAAGCACCCATTGGCCCAATATTGATCTGATCGGCGCCCAGCTGAACCTCTATTGGGCCGAGTTCCAGATCCCGGTCTGGCGGATGGCGGCGCGCGGCTGGAAACTCTGGGATGCGCTGACGGATCGCCTTGATGCGGACGGGGTGCTGAATGAGTACGATCTGGTCTTCATCGATACCCCGCCACTTTGGGGTATCTGACCATCAACGGGCTGTCGGCGGCTGACATCCTGCTGGTGCCCATGGGGGCCTCGTTTCTCGAATTTGATTCCACCGGTCGCTTCTTTGACATGCTGCACTCGACCTTCTCCAGCATCGAGGATGGCGAGAATCTGGCCGCCCGCGCCCTGGGCCGCCCCGAGATGGGATTTGAGTGGGAGGCGGTGCGCACCGTCATCACCCGCTATGACGGCGCCCAGCAGGGCGAGCTGGCGGCCCTGATGCAGGCCTATCTGGGCCGCACTCTGTCGCCGCACCGGCAGGATTTCACCGCGCTGATCGGTCAGGCCGGCGAGCAGGTCAATGGCATCTACGAGGCCGACTATCGCGATTTCAACCGCGAGACCTATGCCCGGGGCCGCGAAACATTCGACGCCACCTATGCCGCCTTCAAACGCTTACTGCTGGGGATCTGGCGACGGGCAGAATTGGATCAGCAACGCGCGGCCGAGTAAGGCTCTAATAAAGGATTTGGGACAGGATCGGCGATCTTTGCCCCTTGAGGAGAGATAATCATGGCCAAACGCAAACGCCTGACCCCGGCGCAGCCCACCTATCTGAGCAGCGCCCCGAAAGCAAATCGGCGCTTGGGGCGCCGCTGGCCACCGCGGCGCCGATTGCCCAGGTTGCCAGTGATGCGGCAGCGCAGGCCGCGTTAAGCGAGCTGAGCGCCGTGCTGGAAACTGCGCGCGCCGATGGTCGGCTGATCGAACGCATTGCCCTTGAACAGATCGACGAGACCCATCTGGTGCGCGACCGGCTGGAACAGGACGAGGATGAGATGGGCGCACTGATGGCGTCACTGCGCGCCCGTGGCCAGCAGACCCCGATCGAGCTGGTGACGCTGACAGACCGCCCCGATGGCAAGACCCATGGTTTGATCTCGGGTTGGCGCTTACTTTGCGCCCTTAGGCGGCTCTATGAACAGACTTCAGAGTCTGAATTCGCCAGCATCAAGGCGCTGGTGATCCAGCCCGAAACGGCTCAGGACGCCTATGTGGCGATGGTCGAAGAAAACGAAATCCGGGTCAATCTAAGCCACTATGAACGGGCCCGGATTGCGGTGCGCGCCCTGCGCGAGGGTCTATCCGAACCAGAAAATGGCGCTGCAGGGATTATTTGCCAATGCCACCCGTGCCAAACGCTCAAAGATTGGCAGCTTTATCGCCCTGGTCGAGGCGCTGGATGCGGTACTGATGTTTCCGGTGGCGATCAACGAAAAGCTGGGACTGGCGCTGGTGCGCGAAATCACCCGTGATCCACAGTTTACCGAGACCCTGATCAATCACCTGCGGGTGGCATGCGTGACACCCCGGTGGCCGAGTTGCGGATCCTGTCGGCGGCGGTCACTGCGGCGGAAGATGAGGCTCTAACCCGGCAATCAGAGTCTGAGATCGCGGAGCCAAATGAGACTTCGGTTGACCCGGCTCCCCGGATCCGCACCCCCCTGCCTGCCCAGGATACGCGCATCAATACCCAGGTGGCACCGGGATTGCGGCTGGGCTATACGCCGGGCAGCCACCGGATTGAGCTGAGCGGCGCAGGAGTGGATGATACCCTGATCCAGGCCTTAAGGCTCTGGCTAAGCCAGCGCTGAGCTCAAGGATCCGGGACGACGTGTAACGACAAAAAAGGCGCCTATTGGCGCCTTTCTCCATCTCTAATCTATACTGTAGGGTCGAACTACTACCCCTGCCCTGCCCGACGGATGAGCTCAAATGTTTCGCGCGCGAAACATATTATGTTAAATTATTTTGAGGCCCGTTCGTCGCGTCCCACAGCGGTGTAATATTCAAACCCACCCCGTTTGGCCGCCTTGGCATTGTAGATATTGCGCAGATCCACCATCCGCGGGCTGGTCATCTTGCGCGCCAGAACTTTCAGATCCAGGGCGCGGAACTCGTTCCATTCGGTCAGCAGCACCACCAGATCCGCATTGCGGACGGCGTGATAAGGATCGTCCATCCACTTTACCCCGGGCAGCAGCGCCTCGCCTTCGGCCATGCCCTGAGGGTCCACCACCCGCACCCGGGCACCGCCGCCGATCAGCGCCGGCACGATGGTCAGGCTGGGCGCATCCCGCATGTCGTCGGTATTGGGTTTGAAGGTCACGCCCAGCACCGCAATGGTCTTGCCATTAAAACTGCCGTCACAGGCGTCGCGCAGCTTTTCCACCATGCGCTGTTTGACCTCGTCATTGACCCGGATCACCGTCTCGGTGATCTGCATCGGATAGGCGTGGTCCTGGCCAATGCGGGCCAGCGCGGCGGTGTCCTTGGGAAAGCACGAGCCGCCATAGCCCGGGCCCGCATGCAGGAACTTGTTGCCAATGCGCCCATCCAGCCCGATGCCGCGCGATACTTCTTTGACATCCGCGCCGGTGCGTTCACACAGGCCCGCGATCTCGTTGATAAAGGTGATCTTGGTGGCGAGAAACGCATTGGCCGCATATTTGATCATCTCGGCGCTTTCCAGATCGGTGGTGAGGATCGGAAAATCACGCAGGTACAGGGGCCGGTAGATATCACTCATGACCTCGGCGGCGCGCTCGTTCTGCACGCCGACAACCACCCGGTCGGGTTTCATGAAGTCGTCAATGGCGGCGCCTTCGCGCAGGAATTCGGGGTTTGAGGCAACGTCGAAATCGGCCTGTGGGTTGGTCTTGGCGATGACCTGTTTAACTTGCCTATTGGTGCCCAATGGCACAGTGGATTTGGTCACCACCACGGTGTAACTGGTGATTGCGGCGGCGATCTCTTCGGCGGCGGCCATCACATAGGTGAGATCGGCGTGACCGTCGCCACGACGGGTAGGGGTGCCGACCGCGATGAAGACGGCATCCGCTTCGGCCACCGCCGCAGTCAGATCGCCAGTGAAACTGAGGCGCCCGGCGGCAACGTTCTTTCCATCAACTGATCCAGACCAGGTTCATAGATTGGAACCTCACCTGCCCGCAAACGAGCGATTTTGCCTGCGTCCTTGTCGACACAGATCACGTCATGGCCAAAATCTGAGAAACAGATGCCTGAAACCAAGCCGACGTACCCTGTGCCGATCATTGCAATGCGCATGAGATCTTCCTTGTCTGAATGCCCGAACTTTTGCAGCAATTTTGAAGGGAGCATGGCTGGGGCACAATGGGGGAAAAGACTTAAACACCAGAAATGTTTCGCGCGCGAAACATTTGAGGGCGGTTGAGCACGCGGCGCAACCGGATAGACGCGCAGATTGCCGGTTCTCTCGGCGGCGACGGATACCATCCGCTGTCAGGATATTCATGCGCGTCGCTAAGGGAAAAAATGAGCCGAGCGGGCCCTTTGCGTCATGTGGAGAAGAGCTGGACTTTTGAGGCTGATCACGTAGAAAGTGGGCTCCATATTATACCTGCTGTGCAGGCACTTATTCAGCAGAGGCGTCCAATTGTCTTCCAGTACAAAGCATTCCAATAAAACTGTGGCTGACGTGATGGAGTCTCTTAGACCAGAAGGTGAGGAGACAGGCCAACGGCTTGCTCTGATGGTGATGGGAATGCACCGCTCCGGAACGTCAGCGCTTTCTGGAATTGCAGCTCGATTGGGATGCAGCCTGCCTACGACCGAAATGCCTGCCACCGCATCAAACGAAAAGGGTTTTATGAATCCCGACGCATTTACGAATTGAACAACGCCTTGATGCAATCTGCTGGAATTGACTGGCGGGACTGGATGCCTTTTCCAGCCGATTGGGAACATTCCAAGCAGGCAGAGCAGTTCCAGGATCAAGCGCGGGAGGTTTTGCGGGGCGAATTTGGGTCCTCGTCCTTCTTTGTTATGAAGGATCCACGCATTTGCCGGGTTTATCCATTTTGGAAAAAGGTGCTGGAGGCCGAAGGTTGTACACCAGCTTTATTGTATACGCACCGCAATCCGTTGGAAGTGGCGGCGTCATTAGCAAATCTCAAGAAGGCTTCCGCAGAAGCAGGCCTGATAATCTGGCTGCGCTATGTTCTGGATGCTGAGATTGCCACCAGAGGCGAGCGCCGGTGTTTTACCAGTTTTCAGAGGATCATCGAGGACTGGCCCCGGGAGATCGCCAAAGCTGAACAAGAGCTCGGCTTTGTGTTTCGGGGGCATTCACAGGCCAGCCAACAAGAGGTTGAGAGCTTTTTGAGCCGCGATCTGAAGCATTTTGAAAAGCAGGATGATCTGGCGGGGAATCAGTCTGTGCCGACCTGGGTTAGTGATACCTATGCGGTCTTGGAACGCTGGGCCGCCGAAGGTGAGGACACTGCCGATTATGAGATCCTGGATCGCGTTAAAGGTGATTTCGACAGAACCGGACCTGTCTTTGCGCCATTTACCAGCAATGAAGCGCGCAACCTAAAAGCCGAAGTGAGCGATCAAGGCCAGCAGGCAGTGGCCGTTGCCGAAACCCGTGAAAAAGAAGCGGTGAAGCGGGCAGGAAAACTCAAAAGAGAACTGATGCAAGTGACAGAGAGCCGGAACGCTTTGTCCAAGCAGTTAGAGCAGGAACACGGGGCTATTCAAGAAATGGAACGAGCTATGGAAGCGGCTAATACGAAGCTCAGACCCTTGCGGTCTTGGACCGGGAAAAAGTGTTAGATACCTCTCGCGGCCTGGAACAGAGCGAAAGCGAGAAACGGCAGCTGTTGGGGGATCTCGGGACCGCTCAAAGCGCGCTGAAGCAGCGTAAGTGGGAGCTGGAGGAGACGCGGACCGAGATCGCCGCCGCCAAAGCTCAGATTGCTGTTTTGGAGACCGAGTGTAAGCGCTTGAAAGAGGAACCCTCTGCGGAGCAAATCGCGCGCATTGCCACTCTCGAGGAAAAACTGCACCAGCGCGAGGCCAGGTGTGATCAGATGGAAAAGAACTTGTACAGCGGGAGGCAGAAAAGGCCGCTCTGCTGGGACAGTTGCAGACGCGATATCAGGAGTTGTCTCAGCTCGCCACACTCCTGTGCAGCGAGCAGGCAGAGGCTGAGAAACAGACCGAAAATCTGCGTGCGGCGCTTCAGTCTGCCCAGGATGAGCAGTCCGCCACGGCGCAAAAACTTCGGGACCTGGAGGAGCAGGCCCTCGCCGAGCGGGCGTATCATGAGCATGTGGTGCATGTGATGCGCACCAGTCGCTCCTGGAAAGTGACTGCCCCCCTGCGCCGGGTTATCGATAAGTTGAGGGGCTAGCAGCGGGTCCCGCTGCTTTGGCGTCCATGGTGCCGCTCTGGACTGACGCCACCCCTTAAACTCTTTACGTTTCCCCCATGGTTCCGCCCTGGCACGGGTCTTGCAAGCCGCGTGTCCAGAGGCGGAGAGGAAACAGGATCAGGCCGGCGTTAGCGAAGAAGTCCCTGCAGATATTCTCCATAGGCATTCTTGGAGAATATTTTTGCCCGCGCGGACAGCTGAGCGTCGTCAATCCAGTTTTGGCTCCAGGCAATTTCCTCAAGGCACCCCGTTTGCAGACCCTGACGTTTCTCTAGGGTGCGCACGAAATTGCCTGCATCCAGCAGACTGCCATGGGTGCCAGTGTCCAACCAGGCATAACCGCGCCCCATGGTCTCCACCCGCAATTGGCCGTCATCCAGGTACATCTGCAACAAATCGGTAATCTCTAACTCGCCGCGCGGCGAGGGTTTGACCTGACGCGCCCGCGCCGGGGCGGTACCATCCAGGAAATAAAGACCCGTCACCGCATAGTTCGACGGCGGCACCTCGGGTTTCTCGATGATCTCACGCGCTTTGCCTTCGGCGTCAAAATCTACCACACCGTAGCGTTCCGGATCGGCCACGTGATAGCCAAACACCGTGCCGCCGGACACTTGTTTATCCGCAGCAGCCAGAACGTCCGGCAGGCCATGACCAAAGAAAATATTATCGCCCAGCACCAGCGCCGAGGCGGCCCCGTTCAGAAAATCCTCAGCCAGGATAAAGGCCTGCGCCAGCCCATCGGGCGAGGGCTGCACCACATAAGTCAGCGATATTCCCCATTGGCTGCCATCGCCCAGGGTGCGCTTGAACTGGTCCTGGTCTTGCGGTGTGGTGATCAGGCAGATTTCGCGGATGCCGGCCAGCATCAGGACCGAGATCGGGTAATAGATCATCGGCTTGTCATAGATCGGCAGCAACTGCTTGGAGACGCCCATAGTGATCGGATACAGCCGGGTGCCGGATCCCCCGGCCAGAATAATACCTTTTCGCTGCGTCATGTGCAGGCTCCTAAATCTTGCAAAATATCATTTAACCCGCGTCGCCAATCAGGTTGCGGGATGTCAAAAACAGTCTCTAATGTGGTGCAATCCAGCCTGGAGTTCAGGGGGCGTGCCGCTGGGGTGGGGTAGTCGGAGCTGGCAATATCGGTGACCGCGCAGTTCAGATTGGCCTGCGCAAAAATTTCGCGGGCAAAATCGGCCCAGTTGGTCTGCGGTGCGCCGCTGAAATGATAGATCCCGGCCTTGGATGGATCAGCGGTCAACTGCTGCGCCATGGTGATGCAAGCGGCGGCAATGTCGCGCGCCATGGTGGGGGCACCGATCTGATCCGCCACAATGGTAAGCGCATCGCGTTCGGCGCCCAGCCGCAGCATGGTTTTGACAAAGTTGTTGCCATGGGCGGAGACCACCCAAGAGGTACGCAGGATGGCGTAAGCGCCACCTGCCGCCGCAATCCGCTGTTCACCTTTCAACTTGCTGCGGCCATAGGCCCCCAGTGGACCGGTGGCGTCTTCTGGCCGCCAGACCGTGGTGCCGCTGCCATCAAATACGTAATCGGTTGAGATAGCGACAAAGGGAATGCCCAGATCAGCACAGGCCTGTGCCATGGCACCAGGGCTATCCCCGTTGATCATCGTTGCAGCGGCTTCGTCGTCCTCTGCCTTGTCTACAGCGGTGTAAGCGGCGGCATTGATCACAGCCTGCGGCTGGGCCTGCCGGATCACCTCTGCACAGGCGGCCGGATCAGACAGATCCGCCGCCGCCCGGTCCAGACAGATCACATCGTCAAACGCCGCCAGCTCCTGCGCCACCTGACCGGTTTTTCCAAAAACCAAAACTGTCATATCTGTCTCCTTTTGCGCCATAGCAACACGGCAGCAATCCAAACTGCAACCTCAAACAAAAAGGTCCAATGCAGGACAAAGGACAGTATCCAATGGGCCTGCGTTGGGGGCACCGTCACCAGTGCATAGAGGTGATCATTGAAGGGCGCTGCCCACATAATGCCGCCGCCAATACTGTCCAGCACCAGATGCAGAAAGATCGCCGCTATAAAAATTCCGCCTGTGGCCAGGTAACGTCGTGCAAACAGGGCCAACCCCGGCAGGATAACAGCGGCCACTATCGCCCAGAACAGCGGAATGTGCACCCAATAACGGTGATGGTGAAAGGCCCGTTGATCGACCAGGTGAAACCAGATCATATCCAGATCCGGCAGCACGGCCCCGATCAGCGCGGCGGGTATCAAAAGCGGAATGCCACGACCAATCCCATAGGCCAGCACATAGCCTGACGGCAGATGCGCGGTCAGCACCGCAGGCGCCCTTCGGGCGCAGGGTGCTGTATGATTGCTCGTCCGATGATTGCTCGCCTGGCCGTCGTCATCACCCGCCAGTTCCCAGACGCTGTCCCACCCCGTCGCGGGCCTGCAGGGCGCGCCACCAGGTCTCGTTGTCCAGGTACCATTGCACGGTGCGCTCCAGGCCCTGCTCAACCGTGACAGAGGGGCGCCAGCCCAGCTCGTCCCGGATGCGTGAGGGATCGATGGCATAGCGCGCATCATGACCGGGGCGGTCCGTGACATAGGTGATCTGGTCCGCGTAAGAGGTGCCATCATCGCGCGGGCGTTTCTGATCGAGGATCGCACAAAGGGTCTGCACCAACTCGAGGTTCGTGCGCTCATTCTCGCCACCAATGTTATAGGTGCGCCCCAGTGCCCCCTGGTCAGCACCGTCAGCAGCGCATCAGCGTGATCTTCCACATAAAGCCAGTCGCGAATGTTTGAGCCATCGCCATAGATCGGCAGGTCCTTGCCCGCCAGCGCATTCAGGATCACCACCGGCACCAGCTTTTCGGGAAAGTGAAAGGGGCCATAATTGTTGGAACAATTGGTCAGCAGGATCGGCAGCCCATAGGTTTCGGCCCAGGCGCGCACCAGATGGTCAGAGGCGGCTTTGCTGGCGGAATAGGGCGACCGCGGATCATAAGCGGTGTCTTCAGTGAACAAGACCTCAGGATCATTTGGCAGCGAGCCGTAGACCTCATCTGTCGAAATATGATGAAAGCGGAAGGCCGCCGGGCGGCCAGCCTCAACCCAGTACTTTCTGGCAGCCTCCAGCATATTGAAAGTGCCGGTGATATTGGTCTCGATAAAATCACCCGGCCCATCAATGGAGCGGTCCACATGGCTTTCGGCGGCCAGATGCATCACCACATCCGGTGCATGGGCAGAAAAGACCCGGTCCAGGGCGCTGCGATCCCGAATATCAGACTCTACAAAGGCATAATTGGGGCTTTGGGCGGCTTGCGAAACATTATCCAAACAGGCTGCATAGGTCAGGGCATCCAGGTTCACCACCTCATGGCCGCGGGCGATCGCCAGCCGGACCACCGCCGAGCCAATAAAGCGGCACCGCCAGTTACCAGGATTTTCATGCCATCTCTCCGTCCCAGGTGAAGGGGCTATCGAAGTTGGCCAGCGCAGTGGCCACCGCATCTTTTTCGCTCAGTAGGGGGGGGCCTTCAAAGTCCCAGTCGATACCGCAACTGTCCCAGGCCACCGCGCCATCGCAGTCGGGGGCGTAGTAATCGGTGCATTTATAGATGATTTCTGTATCAGGCTCGCGGGTAATGAACCCGTGTAAGAACCCTGCGGGGATCAGCAGCTGTAAGCCGTTCTCAAAGCTCAGCTCAGCGCCGAACCAGTGCCCATAGGTGGGGGAGCCTTTGCGGATATCAACCGCCACATCAAAAGTAAGCCGGCCGCGACCGCAGCGCACCAGTTTTGCCTGGGCGTGGGGCGGGGATTGGAAATGCAATCCACGCAGGGTGCCCACCTGCGCCGACATCGAGTGATTGTCCTGCACAAAATCCAGAGTGATGCCATGACCTTCAAGGTTTTTCCGGTTCCAGCTTTCACTGAAAAATCCACGGGCATCGCCAAAACGACGGGGTTCCAGCAATAGAACGCCTGGCAGGGGGGTCTGTGTAATTTCCACAGTAATCTCCGTCTAGAATACTGCTTCGCTTTAACAAGCCGGGACGTGGTTGTCACGGGAAGCTTTTGCCGCAAAACCTCAGAGATATTGACCACCGCTTTCTGTGGTTCCGGCCAGGGTGCCAGGAAGGGAACTGCTGCCCGCCCCGCCACTGTCGAGGATGGCGTTTTGGGCCAGGGCATAGCGTGGGCCAGTACAGCCCGCAGTATCGCCGGTAAAACTGGCGCCGGTAAGCGCGGCGTGACAAAAGCCGCTCAAATCCAGCGCGCCGGTGTTCCAGGCCACCCCCAGACCCAGGCTGAAAGTGCAATCTTCCGCCAAAGCCGGGCATGTCCGCGCAGATGTGCCAGGGCTGTCAGATTGCTGCCCAAGACAAGCGCCTGATCTGCACAGGAGACTTCGGCGCTCTCAAGGCTCAGTGCCGCACCGCTGCCTTCAAAATGGATATCAGCCAAGGTGACCGCAGCGCCACTTTCGACTTTGAGTGCATCCGCGCCGGTCAACGTCACCCCAGCCAGCGCGACCCGTGCACCGTTATGACAGGTGATCCGATTGAGGCTTACGAGGCTTGGATCTGCGGTCTCTCCGATAAGCTGCAAAAGCCCGGAACCAAGCAGCCGGTCCGCAATGACCAGATCCTCGCCATAGCTGCCATCGGCCACCTGGAGAGTGACGTCATGCAGACCATTATCCAGACTTAGAGCCTGATTAACGGCATGTTGCAGGGTGAGAAAGGCGCCACTGGCCGCGTCGCTTAACCCGGTATTGGTGTCCGATCCGTCTGGGCGCACATAGTAGGTGCGGGGCGCGGTCAGGCGGTCCCGCAGATCTGGACTGCCCTGAGGAAAGTGGACCTGTCCTGTGGTGCCCGCGATATGCAGAGCCTCCTGCCAGTTGCTGCCATCGCTGCTGACCTTGATGGAAAAGTCATCGCTTCCGGTTGTGCCCATTTCAGCGCGTCCAGACCAGCTGGTTTGAAACAGCAGGCTGGTGGTATCGCTGGCGCCAGACTTGTTGAGCTTCAGCTGATGGCCCGCGCCCGTGTGGGTCAACAGGGTTGCAGCGGCGGCCACAGTCAAGGGATTGCTCGCATCTGCAGTGGCTCCAACTCCCAGAGCTGGCAAATTCTGCAACTGCGGCAGGACCGTCTGCCAGTCACTGCCGTCAAAGCGCAGGCTTTGCCCCGTGGGGGACACATCTGCCCGCCAGCCAGGCTGCGGCATCACAAAGCGCCAGATCATCCCATCCCACACCGCAATCTCGCTGTCATGACCGGCCCAGTGCCCGGTGGGCGCGGCGCCTATGATGTAGCGTGCACCTGTTGCGGGCGTCGGCGGTGGATCTGCCAGGGCAGGTCAGCCACCGCAAGCTGGGTCACCATATCCAGGATCATCAGGGCCTCGTTATGGGTGACATGTTTTGCGCCTGGGACGGCATCAGTAAAGGGAGGGACAGGGCGGGGAGGTATCGGACATAGCAAGACTCCGGTTAACGGCAGCGAGGGGCTTGCATTAAACGGTGCATAGGTTGCGGTTCTCCAACCAGAGCGCACGCAGTCTTTAATTAAATGCAGGAAACAATAACCCGGGCAGGGCGGAATTATCCCCATTCCGGAACCAAAGGTTAATTTTGACCTGTACCTTTGTCCGCGGTGGATTTGAGCGGGTTTTGCTCCGTTCTGGTGAGAATAAGGGGTGTTTTGGTGGGAGAACTGTGGACGGCGGCGGGTGTCATTCGCGCTGCAGACGAAGATATGCTCATTGGGCTGACGGATTTATGCGTCGTTCAGGTTGGGGATCAGGAATTTCTGACCGCGGCGGCGCGGGGCGGTGGCTGGGTGGTTGGCTTTGAGCTGCTCTCTGGCAGCGGCGCGCTGCAGGAGCGCGGCGGCTGGCGTATTCCGGATCACTACCTTCAGCTGGAAACAACGGATTTGATCGAAGGTCCGGGTGGTCAGCTTATGCTGGCAGGGCTGGCAGCAGAGCAGATGCTGGGGTTGCCGTTCCTGGCGCCGGGCAACGGGTCGCTTTTTGGCGCCCCTGTCACTTTTGAGACCGCCTCTACCAGCCTGTCAGATGTCTCTCTGCTGACTGCGGGGGACGGGGCTGGAAACAGTCTCGTGGCGTTCCGGTCGGGGGGGCTGGCACAGCTTAACCTGGACGGGGCAGGCGCGGCGCATCTGACGTCCATTGCGCTGTCTTCCGAGTTGCAGACTGCGCAGGTTGATGCGCTCAGTTGGATAGAGCAGGGCGGCCGGACGTTTGCCGTTGCCGCCTTTGGACCCAACAATACTTTGGTCAGTCTTACGGGGGTGCCGGGGGGCAGCCTGAGCGTCGCTGCGGAGCTGAGCAGCGGGCTGGAGGATGGGGTCTGGTTCTCGCATCCTGATGCGGTGGCGGTGGCGACGGTTGGTGACAGTATCTTTGTGGTGGTTGGTGCGTCGGGCAGTGGGTCGCTGACGGTTCTTGCGATGGACAGCACCACCGGAGCGCTGTCTCCGGTGGATCACGTTCTGGATACACTGGAAACCCGCTTTGCTGGGGTGACCCATATTGCAACGGCAGAATATGGCGGGGCGACCTATGTGGTTGCTGCCGGCGCCGACCAGGGGTTGAGCCTTCTCATTTTGATGCCAGATGGGCATTTGCGGTATTTGGACAGTATTGCCGGAACGTTGGATCAACCTTTGCGGGGGATTACAGCGCTGGAGGTGGTGGTGACGGGGCAGGGGCTGCGGGTCTGGGCTGCGACGGAAACCGCGCCCTACCTGATGGAGTTTTCGGCGGATTTGTCCGGGCAGGGTATGCAGATGACCGCGTCACAGGCGGGTTCTGCCCTGACGGGGGGCGAAGACGCGGATGTCTTGTTTGGGCTTGAGGGGAATGACACATTAATGGTGGCGCCGGCGACGATATCCTGCGGGACGGGGGAGGGGTCGATTTCCTGTCCGGCGGTGCAGGTGCAGATGTCTTTGCCTTTGTCGCCGATGGAGAAAGGGATGTGGTCACGGATTTTGACATAACCCGTGACAGGTTGGATCTGAGTGAATTCGAGGGCAGTTGGGATCTGCAGGACTTACAGGTCTTCAGCCGGTCTTGGGGCGCTGAACTGATCTATCATGGCGAAGTCTTTGAGATCCGCAGCCTGGATGGCAGCTCTCTGGATGCTTCGGATTTCGGGCCCGCTCAATTCGCCCTTTTCCTGGACCGGGTAACGCCAACGCCCATTGAGCCGGGGAGTGGCCATCTGGTGGGCGGTAGCGGCCCTGACCTGCTGATTGGCAGTATCGAAGGGACTTTCTGGATGGGGCAGGCGGCGATGACCGTCTCTCAGGCCGCAGTGGTGCGGATACTATATACGGTGGCAGTGGCGCGGATATCATTGTGGGCGGTGACGGAGATGACAGTCTCTATGGCGGTGCGGGAAATGACGTCATTTATGGCGATGGGGCCAGCGGTTTAAGCTGGCTGTAAGATCACCGCAGCCCTGTTGACAGCCGGTGACGAAGGAGAGATCCGCGCGATCGGCTGTCAGGCAGGACACTCTTCCCGGGCGGTCTCTACTCAACTCCTCCGAGACTTTACCTTTGGAACAGACAGGCTAGGCCAGTTTCAGCAGACACAAACGGATACTTAAATGTCTTCACATAAGTTATTTGGAAACCTATTCTTGAGCATAGGGGCGATGAAGGCCGGTACAACTTGGCTTTATTCCGTATTGAATCGTCACCCCGAACTTCACTTTTCGTTGGAAAAGGAAATCCACTATTTTTACCATAAATACGTAGATACCACGTTCCTGAACGAACCAAAGCGTTTGGCGAATGCCAAAGATCGCTACATGTTCCGCTTCAATCCTGAAAAGGCGAATGTGGACCGGGTTCGGGAGAACCTCCATTGGGTCAGTTCCTATCTCAACCGGCCTGTTGATGACTTCTGGTTCCGCAACCTGTTCCATATGCGGCCGCATCAAACCTGGGCCTGCGAATTTTCAAATCTGAATGCGCATCTCCCCAGAAGCCTGGGGCCAGATTGCGGCGCAATGTGACAATCTGCGGGTTCTTTATACCATGCGTGACCCGGTCAAACGACTGTGGAGCCATACAAAATTCCATCTTCAAATGACCGGCCGCACTGACAAGCTGGAGACATGGGGCCGCGGGAATTTGAGAAATTCATGCGTCAACCTCATATCTGGGACAATGCAGAATACGGCCGCGTGTTGCGGAACCTGAAGCCGCAATTGCCTGCCGAAAATGTCAAAGTGATCTTTACGAAGATATTCACGCTGATCAGCGTGGTATGCTGAAAGGTATTGAGGATTTCCTCGGGGTCGAGCATTTCAATTATCCGCAGAAGCAGCTGGATGCCCGCCCTACCGAAGGCGTGAAACGGTCGATGCCCGAGTTCTTTACAGAGCTGGTGGCGAAAGATGTTGATCGGATTAAGACTGAAATCCGCGCCGAAGGCTACCAGATCCCGGACAGCTGGCTCTAGCGGGGTCACAGATCCCGACCTTGTGCATTGGTGAAAAAGATGTGGCTGCTTTGTTGTGAAGCAGCCACATCTGTTATGGGGCCTCGAACAAGATCAGCTGCAGCCCTGATTAGGCGCCAATGCGATTCTCCTGCGCTTTTTCCAATACCTGCAGCCAGGCTCAGGCAGGGTGAGAGCTCAGTTTAGGGACGTATAAAAACCAGCCAAAGGGTGTCATCCTTTGGCTGGTTACATATAGGCCTATCCGCACGAAGATGATTTCGTGCGGATAGGCGGTATGCGGTTTTAGGGGCAGGAGGAAGGCGCAGCCGCGCAGGAGGCGCTTCCGCAGGCAGCGAAGGTACAGGCAAAAGAGGAGCCCCCGCGGGCAAACTCAACACATGTGCCAGCCACAACGATATTGCCGTTTTGCTTCAGTTCCAGTTCCGGTTGCCCGGTTCCGGCAAAGGACATCCGCGCAGATCCGCTTTCATACTGCAGTTTGAAGTCGGGATCACTTCCGGAGGTGTCATCCAGTGTCAGGCCGACGGCCCCACTGGCACTGGCAATTATGCTGCCATTCGCAACATCCAGGGCGGCCCGTGGACTGGCGGTACCCAGACCAAGATCGCCATCCGTATCCACATAAATGGAATTGGTGGGCGCAGAGGGCCTGATCTTGAACGGCAGCTTGCTGCCATTGGTGGCATCGCGGACAAAGAAGTTGGTCTCGTTGCCTGCCACATCCCAGGTCTGGGGGGTAAAGCCGGAAGAACCGTTCTGTTCCAGTCGCAGGGTTGGGGTATCACCATCGGGCACATGGATTTCAACCACCGGGTTGTTGGTGCCGATACCAAGACGGCCCGCATTGTCGACGTAGAGCGAATGCGATGGTGCTCCGGCTTCGATGGTAAACGGGTGCGACCGCCGTCGATATCGTCAATGGAGAACTTGTTGGCACCGCCATTGGAACTGTCGTTGAAGGTGATCTGCCAGTCATTGCTTGGGAAAGAGGCCGAGTTGGAGGTGTCCACGGCGTGGATGCGCAGGTTGTTTTCCTTCAGCCGCAGGGTGTCAAAGCCAAAGCTCTCGCCATTCACACAGTCAAAGCCGGCACAGATGCTGCCATCGACAATCAGGTCATCTAGGATCACCTGGTCTGCCTGGGCTGCACCGGCGATAAAGCCCAGGGCGCCGATCCCAGAAATGAGGCTACGTTGGAATACATGTAACATCAAAAAATTCCTTCTTCGTTGGCGCCGCGTGTCTTGCGCTGCGCTGCATATTTTTTATCGGTCAGTCTTCGTTAATCTCTTCGGGAGTGATGATCACTCCGCGCGAGACCACAAATGTGCCGTCTTTGTAAAAGGGTTTGGCCTTGGAGGAGGCAATTTCTTCCCTGCCGTTGTCGATGGGATTAGCGATCTCAATCTGCTCATCGGTGGCTGCCCTCAACTCATAATGGTAATTCCCGTCCAGCACCACGCCGCGCTCCAGTTCGTAAACTGGCGTGCCGGCTGCCACGAAAATCTCGGTTCTTTACCATTGGGGCTGATATAATCAGGGTCGCGTTGCTGAGACCGGTCCAGTTTTCAAACCAGACAGCATTGGAATTGTGCTGGAACGCCGGATCAGCGTTCAGCGCCAGAACAGCCCCCGCAGTCACCAGATAGCACAGCAGGCCCAGTCCCGCGGTCAGAAGGTTTGATACATATCTCATCCGTGCTCTGTCCTTGTTGGGAGCATCAACTCTTATGGCTGATCAGGTCGCTTCTAGAGACAAAAGCAACCTGACCCCACGTCAGGATAACGCAAGATAATATAAATCTTAAGTGTTTTTTAACGATATCGCCATTTTACGTTGTCGGCGCGATATTTTAAAGAACTCCAGCCTGTTAAAGAACTCCGGCCTGGCTGAAGACACCAAAGAAGTTTCCGATCAGGTTGGAGATGGTCAGCGCATCATTGATGGGCGATTCCGTTGCGATCAGCAAGTCACCTGGGTTGATCTGGAAGCTGCGCGCCGAAAACAACCCGTCCGCTGATGTCAGATCAAGACTGAAAACCACCCGTTGCTGACGCGGGCCGCGCTCTCCCGGCGCGATGGCGCTAGGGGGGTACTCACGCAGAACCAGCAATCCCTGCGGATCCGCACGGCTGTCTTGAAACCCGCCAGAGATGGATATCGCGTCCATCGCTGACATCTCATCCTTGGTGAAGATGTGCAGATCTTCTTTGCCGGTGGCACCAAAGGACAGGAAATAGCGTTCATCCTCCTCGACAAAGACCCGGTCGTCGCCGCGCAGCAGAGTGTCGAGCTGTGGATCGTCCAGCAGCTTGTCCACCGAGGTGCCGTAGATCTGGTGGCCGCGCACCAGGCGGATCTGCGGATTGTTGAGGTAAGCGCTGATGCCGCCGCCCGCTGAAATCAGGCCCATCACCGAATAGTTCCGGTTGGGCATCGGATAGGTGCCCGGCCGGGCGACGCCTGAGACCAGGTCGACCGAGTTGTTGCGCCCTTCTTTGACGTCCAGCTGCAGCTGGGCAGAGGGAACAATGGCTTCCAGTTCAACCTGTAGGTTTTCGCGGGCCAGATCCGGGGTCAGCCCCAGCACATTCACATTGCCTACATAGGGCATGAAGATGGTGCCATTGGCCGCCACCCGAACATCCTGCAGTTGTACATCCTTCTGATCGATCGAGGTGAGCAGAGAATTGTCGCTGCTGTCCCAAATGCGCAGGGTCAGCATGTCACCGGGCTGAATGATCTGGGTCTTGGCGCCATGGCTGGCGCGGATCCAAGGTAAACGTTCCTGTTTGCCGGTGGCGGGCCAATGCGCCACCGTGGGCAGAAAGGCGCGAGTCACCTGGTAGAGGGAAAACCGGCATCCTCTGCGTCGGATTGTTTGACAATCTCTTCGCTGGCAGGGGCGCCGCCGGGCAGGCGCCCGCAGGCCGCCGTAACCAGAGATAGGCCAACAAGGGCGAGCAGGGGAATCACTAGGCGCATGGAGGCTCTTTCAGGAAACATCTTGATTTTTGATAGCCGCAAGATACTAGGCTTGGGCGGTGCGTCAACCAAGAGGACGCAAGCAGTAGTGTCTTCAGCAGGAACAGGAACCAGAAATGGGTTTTCCAGCCACAGTGAGAGAGGTTACGGTGGTTTTAGGGGCCTCGGGGATTGGCTGGGTGCTACGCCAGTGCTGGCCCGGGATGTTGTCGGCAGAGGCGCAAACCCGCTGGCAGGCGCGCAGGCCTCAGGCGGATGCGGGGCTGCAGGAAGATTGGGTGATACTGGATCCGCTGCAGGACCCTGATGGTTTGATGCAGGCGCTGGAGGGGCAGATCAGGTGCTTTGCCTGGCCGGGGTCGTGCCCGGGCGTGGCACCGATCTTGCGGACAATACGCATCTGGCGCTGGCCGCGATTGAGGCTGCGGCTCAGGCGGCAGACCGGTCCGGGCGAGACGAGGGTGCAGCTAGGGTGTTTCTGGCCTCGTCGGCCGCCGTCTATGGCGCGGGTTCGGGGCTGTTGCGAGAAGAAGAGCCGGTGCGGCCAACCCATGCCTATGGTCAAGCCAAACGGGACATGGAGTTGCAGGCTTTGGCGCGGGGCAGGAGCTGGGCGTGCCGGTCTGTGCCCTGCGCATCGGCAATATCGCCGGGTTGGATGCTATTCTGGGCGGCTGGCGACCGGGATTCTCTTTGGATTGTTTTCCCAACGGCCAGAGCCCGCGACGCAGTTATATCGGAGTGCGCACACTGGCACAGGTTCTGGCAGCCCTGCTGCGGACCCGCGTCTGCCGCCCATCGTCAATCTGGCGCAGCCGGGGACGATCGACATGGGGATCTGTTGCGCGCGGCGGGTCGGGAATTTGCGCTGCAACCGGCCTCAGAGCGGGCCATTCCAGAGGTGGCGTTTGACCTGACCTTGTTGCAGAAAGCCCTCTCACAGAAGATATGCCTGCCACAGCGGATGCCGCTTGTCTGGCAAGGGAATGGGCCGTACTAGAACCGGATTTTCACGCCCTGCATTTGGAAGGTTCTGAACGCCCATGACCTGGCGCAAACGATTTTTTGATCTTTTCTTCGTCACGCTGCTGATCGTTATTCTGGGGCCAATTCTGCTGGCTCTGCTTTTGTGGCTGTTGCTGAAAGAGGGTCGGCCGGTGTTCTACCTGGCAGAACGCATGACCACGCCAACCCGCGGCTTCCGCTTGTGGAAACTCAGGACGATGACGGTGGTGGAGGGCGATACCGGGGTCTCGGGCGGCGACAAGACGGCGCGCATCACCAAGACCGGCGCCTGGCTGCGCTCTAAGCGGTTGGATGAATTCCCACAGCTGTGGAATATCCTCAGGGGCGATCTCTCCTTTGTGGGGCCGCGTCCGCCACTGCGTCAATATGTCGAAGCCTATCCGGAGATCTACGAGGCGGTGCTGAAATCGCGCCCCGGTGTCACCGGCCTGGGCTCGATCGTCTATCACAAACATGAGGCGGCGCTGCTGCGGCGCTGCGCCAGTGCCAAGGCAACCGATGCGGTCTATTCCCGGATCTGCATTCCGGCCAAGGCGCGCCTGGATCTGATCTATCAGCGGCACCAAAGCATGTGCTTCGATCTTGATCTGGTGTTTCAGACCATCGGCAATATCTTTCGGCGCTCCTGAACCGGAGGGACGAGGCGGCCGCAATGGCGGGGCGGGTCTCTCCTGCTTTCTGGCCGGGCTTTTTTGGGGGGGCGAAAGGATACAAATTTGTGCGTTTTTCGGTTTTTAGAAGAAACGGCGGGTTTTCGCTAAGCTTATATTTGTGTTAGGAAACGGAAGTGAGTAATACTGAGACTCAAATAAATTTTGAAACTCTAAATGTGCGATGGTCACGAGGTCTTGGGTCATGGCACTTTTTTATACCGATTATGCGCAGGCCCAGTATTTTCCGGGGCTTGATGCGATAGGCATGCGCCTGATTTTTGCAGGGTTGGCGGGCGATAACGCGGTGAATAAGTGAAGTAGAAGTAGTTGAGTGCCGGGGCACAGGATATGTTTGATTTAATCAGTCGGCTTTCGAGAAAACAAAAATCCTATGTCTTTCTGACGCTGGATGCGCTGCTTTGTCCTTTGGCACTGTTTTTTACCTTTGTGGTACAACCCCTGCCAGATCCAGCGCTGCAGACCCTGGCCCTGATGGTGCCTGTCCTGCCCTACGCGGTTCTGGTGACGGCGGGAACCTCGGTCTGGTTGGGATTGTACCGGGTTAAACTCAACGCTTATGAGCGTCACGCAATGATGCTGACGGCGCTGGTGGCTGTGTTGACGGCGACGGTTCTGGCCCTGCTCACCTATATGGTGGGGCCGGATTTGCCGCCGGGCACCTATGTGGTCTTTGGGTTATTCTATTTCGTCTCTATGGCGCTGGCGCGGGCGATCATGCTGCAGCTGACGTTGGTGATTTATCGCCGGATGCAGCCGCGCTGCCGGGTGCTGATTTATGGCGCCGGTGCTACGGGCACGCAACTGGCCCAGGCGCTGAAATCCCATGATGGCATCGATCCGGTGGCCTTTGTCGATGACAATACCTCTTTGCAGGGGGCGACCCTGCTGGGGCTGCCGGTCCACACGCCGACGGATATCGCCGAGATCGTCGCCAACCGTGGAATCAGACGGGTGCTCTTGGCAATGCCGTCGCAAAGCGTCGCAAAACAGGCTCAGATCACCCGTCGCCTGCAGGCGCTGGACCTAGAGGTTCAGGTGTTGCCTTCCTTTGCCCAACTGATTGGCGAAGAGGCGCTGGTAGACAAGCTGACACCCGCTTCAGCGCAGAGTTTCCTGGGGCGGGATACGCGGGATGTGCCCTTGAATGCGGCCAGCCAGTCTTATCAGGATCGGGTGGTGCTGGTCTCGGGGGCTGGGGATCGATCGGGTCCGAACTTTGCCGTCAGGTCCTGGCCTGTCATCCCACCAAACTGGTGCTCTACGAGCTCTCCGAGCTGGCGCTTTATACTATCCATCAGGAATTGTTCCCACTGGGCCAGGAACTTGGAGTTGAGGTGGTGCCAGTGCTGGGGTCGGTGACTGACCCACGTCAGGTCCGTATGGTGCTGGAGCGGCATCAGATCCAGGTGGTCCTGCATGCGGCCGCCTATAAACATGTGCCCCTGGTCGAGGCCAATCCCTGCCTGGGCTGGCCAACAATGCCTTTGGCACCCAGACACTGGCGCGGCTTTCCGCCCGTGCGGGCGTGGAGCGCTTTATTCTGATTTCCTCGGACAAAGCGGTGCGCCCGACCAATGTGATGGGGCCTCCAAGCGCATGGCGGAACTTATTGTGCAGGATCTGGCTTCGCGCAATTCCAGGACCATCTTCACCATGGTGCGTTTTGGCAATGTGCTGGGGTCCTCCGGCTCTGTGGTGCCGCTGTTTCAGGATCAGATCAGCCGGGGCGGGCCGGTGACGGTGACCGACCCGCGGGTCAAACGCTATTTCATGACCACCCACGAGGCAGTGCAACTGGTGTTGCAGGCTGGTGCCGAAGCCCAGGGCGGTGAGGTCTTTGTCCTGGATATGGGTAAGCCGGTTTCTATCCTGCATTTGGCGCGCCAAGTGATCGAAAGCGCAGGCTATAGCCTGCGGGATGAAGACACCCCGGATGGGGACATCGCGATCGAAATCATTGGCCTCAGGCCAGGTGAGAAGATGGAAGAAGAGCTGACGCTGAGCGCCAACCTGACCCCGACCCACAACCCCAAGATTTTCTGCGCCCGAGAGGCGGTGCTGTCGGAAATTGAGGTGGCAGCCCTGATGCGAGAACTGCGCCAGGCGGTGGCCAGCGGTGATGAAGTGGGGTTCGAACTTTGATCGCTCGCTGGATCGAGGGCGGCGGAGAAGACACGATCGGGGCGCGAAAGACCTCCTGATCCATTGAAATGTTTGTCTCTTTCATGCTTTAACGGTATGCAGCGTATGGCAGTAAGGGCAGTGGATTCCCCGGTGAATATGATTTCGAAATTTTCCGCGCGGTTGGCGCTTGCGGGCTGGATTGCTGCGGTGACCTGTATAGGGGCGGCGCTTACTGGCGCAATCGGAGCCTTTGCTACTCAAAGTACCGCCAGCGCTGAGGAGGCGCCGCGCTTCAAACGCATTCCGGCGCCGAGCCTGAATTTCTACGGCACCTCCGGGCTGATTGATATGCCCAGTGCTGAAATGCAGCCCGATGGTCAATGGAACACCACTGTGTCCTGGTTTGCAGGCCAAAGCCGCTACAATATGACATTCCAGGCACTGCCCTGGCTCTCGGCCACCTTTCGCTACAATGGTATCCAGACCAACGGAACTCCGATTGACGGCTTTAACACCTATTACGACCGCGGCTTTGATGTGCGGGCCCGCCTCTGAGAGAGGACGCTGGCGTCCTGCTGTGACGGTGGGGCTGCAGGATTTTCTTAAGCACCGGCATCTATGCGAGCGAATATATTGTTGCGACCAAGGGCTTTGATACACCTGCGCTGACGGCGCGGGGGGGACCCGGACGGCTGAAGGTGACGGCAGGGCTGGGCTGGGGGAGACTGGCCACCCACGGGGCAATTGGCAATATCGGTGGAGTGCGGCCTGGCTTTGTTGCTGGATCTTCAGGTGGCGAGCTGTCTATTGACCAGTGGTTTCGCGGCGATTTCGCCCCTTTTGCAGGTCTTGAATGGCAGGTTGATGACCGCTGGGGGCTAAAGGCGGAATATTCCTCGGATGCCTATGTAACAGAAACCGGCGGGCCGGATGTTTTTGAACGCGAGTCCTCTCTCAACTTTGGGGTAGAATACGAGTGGACGCCTCGCACCCGGCTGGGCCTCTATTACCTCTATGGCTCGGAAATCGGGCTGAGCGCGCAGTTCCAGCTGAACCCGAAATACTCGCCAACTCCGATGATGGTGCCCGCGCCGATACCCGTGTCGCCCCGCAGCAATTGGGCACCGGACCCGAGCGACTGGAGCCAAGACTGGGCCAGAAGCGAGGCCACGGTGCTGAAGATCCGTGACCAGCTTGCCGAAGCGCTGCGCCAAGATGGACTGATTCTGGAAAGCCTGGATATCAATGGGACCAGCGCCGAAATACGGTTCCGCAATACCCGCTACCGCTCCTATATGCTGGCGGTGGGTCGCGCTGCGCGGGCGGCATCGCGGGCTCTGCCGGCCTCGGTCGAGACCTTTCGACTGGTGCCTGTGCGCACCGGTATGGGCCTGTCCTCCACGGTGCTGCGGCGTTCAGACCTAGAGGCGCTGGAATTTGCCCCCGATAGCACCGCGGCGATATTGGCGGTGACCGGTTTCACCGACGCGCGCCCGATGTCCGATCAGGCGCTGCAATCGGGTGATCTTTATCCGGCCTTCGCGACCTCGATCAGCCCCTATTCGGCACCGGCCTATTTCGATCCGGATCGCCCGTTCCGGCTGGATGTCGGTCTTGATTTCGCCGCCAGCTACGCGCCGGCGCCGGGCTGGATCTTTGCCGGTGCCATCCGTCAACGCCTGGCCGGCAATGTCAAAGACGGGCGCGCCTCGAATTCTGCCTTGCCGCATGTGCGCACCGATCAGGTGGAATATGCGCAGTTTGGCACCACCCTGGAGAACCTTTATCTGGCGCGCAGCTGGAAACCGGGCGAAAATCTCTATGCCCGCGCCACGGTTGGCTATTTTGAGAGCATGTATGGCGGCGTCTCGAGTGAACTGCTGTGGAAGCCGGTGTCGAGCCGCTTGGCGCTGGGGGTCGAGGGCAACTATGTCATTCAGCGTGACTTCGATCAGCGCCTGGGCTTTCGCGACTATAAAACGTTTACCGGACATGCCTCGGCCTATTACCAACTGAACAATGGCTTTCACGCGCAGGTCGATGTGGGCCGGTATCTGTAACGACTATGGCGCCACCTTCAGTATTGATCGGGTGTTCGCCAATGGCTGGTCGGTGGGCGGCTTTTTCACCAAGACCGATGTCTCGGCGGAAGATTTCGGCGAAGGCTCGTTTGACAAGGGCTTTCGCTTCCGGATTCCGCTGGATTGGATGCTGGGACGCCCCAGCCGCAACGCCTTTGGCACGACCATACGTCCGGTGCAGCGCGATGGGGGGCAACGGGTGGTGGTGCCGGGACGGCTTTATGGAAAAATCCGCGATGCGCATCGCGCCAGCCTGGAACAGCAAGGGCAACGTTTTGGGAATGAGATTGCATCTGGCAAGACTGACGGCGCTGAGCGTCATGATCCTGGTTGGCGGTTGTAGCCGGGGACCAGAAAGCCCGCTTGAGGTTGAGGTGGCGCAGGCCGTGGGGCAGAAGGTCGCCGCTCTGCGCAACCGCTCTGAGGAGGTGCGTCCGCCGCCGACCCGAGCTCAGCTCGACACTGTCAAAAGCCCCTATATCGAGGTGACGCTAGAGCGCCACGATCTGCTGGCCTATCTGCGCCAAGAGGCGGTGCGTCGCGATGGCGAGCCCGGCCAGATCGTGGTCTGGCGCACCGATGACAATGTCACTCTGGCGCTGCGCAATGGTGTATTGATTGCCACCCGCGGTCTTGGCGATGATCTGCTATCGGCCTCGGCGCTGGTTGGAAATGGTGCCAGTGGACCGCAGCGCGGGGGCGCGGAGCTATCATATTCGCGGGCTGGACAATGAATCCCGCAGCCTCAACCTGGCCTGTGACTTGCAGGATCTGGGTGCCGAGACGATAGAGATTATCGCGCTCAGCTATGCCACCCGGCATCTGCAGCAGCGGTGCGAAGGCGGTGAGGGCGCCGAGGCTGGCGTGGTGGTGAATGATTATTGGGTTGATTCGGTCTCGGGGCGTCTGTGGCAGTCGCGCCAATGGGCCGGTCCCACCATAGGGTATCTGCGGATCCGGCAATTGACCCTCTGAAGGTCAATATCTGCTGATTTTCGGCAACGGAGACATAAAAACTAAATTTCAACCAATAGGCGCGAAAAACCTGCGTTGAACTATAACCTGAACTGGCTTAACATTAGCCCAGAGCATTCCAATGGAGTTTGGATTATGAAACAGATCATTACCGCATTTTTCTTGCCGCTGTCGCAACTTCGGCCTCGGCACAAGTCGTTGAAGAAACCCCAATCTTTCTGGGTCAGACCGGCCTGACCGTTGGCACCACGGCTGCTGTCGTTACGACTGTGGTTGTCGTTGGCGTCATCGTCAATGACGATGACGAATCGGGCACCACAACCACAACCACAACCAACTAAGACTTGGTAAGGCAGGCCTATGGGTCTGTGGTTTTGAGATAGCGGGCCCGTTGGGCCCGTTTTCCGTTTGGCGTCACCTATAGGCAGTGATGCGCCGAATGCGGGGCCACTTGGCTATAAACGGCCCCATACCGATTCCTCTTGTTAGATAAGCTACTGTTTCCTAACAAGAGTTGCAGTTGGAAGTAGCGCGCACCCTGTCACAATGCGCGCACCCATAATAGGGTTATGTTAAATACACCAAGACCCTATGGCACGAGATCATTCAGAATGCTTGAGAGCTGCCGTGCTTGATCAGAGAAGCTGGTGACGGGTATCGATGGGGTTGCGGTGGGTTTCTCGTCGAGAACTTCAATAATCTGTTGACGCAATTCGGTGCTGGGGGCTCCGATTGGGATCAGCTTATGAGCTGGAATGCTGCCATGTTCGACCGTACCGCCACTGTCCGTCTGGATGACCGGATACCGCGGGCCAAAGCCTCGCGGATGGCAAGCCCAAAGGTTTCTTTCCATTGAGAGGTGAACAGTAAAACATCTATTTTTGAGTAGAAATCATCCATGTCCGACTGTGAGAACCTGGGGTGTATCTGCCAGTTGCCGGATAGGGCCTTTAGAGTGCGGCCCTTCCACCAACTGCCATCCAGACTGCCATCGACCACAAGCCCGGCGAAATGACTGTGTGGCAACCCCGTAAAGGCCTCACGGATCAGTGGCCAGCCTTTGATTTGTGAGGGCCCCCGACAAATCCAAAACCAGCCTTGGGTCTTTTCGCGCCGCGCGGCCTGGCGGTCTTTGAAATCAGCCTTCGGCATGTTGACGCCATTGCTCCACACCACACCCTTGCCAGGACCAAAGCCAGAGGCCTCGCTCAGGTTCAGGGCGAACTGGCTGGGGTATGTAATGACATCGGCATAGGCGGCCTGGGCCGCCAGATATCAAAACGGGTGCGGGCTGCAGAGAAATTCTCTGCACAGGAGCGACAGTTCTCAATGCGCACCGGATCCTGGCCGCAGTACCGTTGGTTGACCCGGATCATGAATTGCCGATCGCAGATCCACCAGAAATCATGCACGCTCAGAACAACAGGGAGACCGCGGGCCTTGGCTGTCTGAAGGACGCCTGCGCCGATATCCTGCAGGCAATGGGCGTGTAGGACATCGGGTTGTAGCTGGTCTATCAACTGTCCGAACAGGGCCGTTATCTGCGGATTGTCATAGAGCTCTGCATAGGAGCGGTTCTGATCGATATGGATGAGGTAATTGGCGATGCCGTTCTTTTCAGATTTTGTCAGCGTATAGGGGCAAGTCCCGCCCGAAGGTGACCGAGACCACCGAAACGCGGCAGCCGGTCTGATGAACAAGAGCCTGGGCGACCTCTTCAGCTACAATGGTTGCGCCGCCATAGGTGAAAGGGGCAAAGAAGACATTGGCGAGCAGGATGTGCATGTCTTTCATCCCTTGACCCAGTGTAAAATTTCGGGGAAATAATGTGGTCTTCGGGTTGACCAGACCAGCGGGTTTCAAGATCAGCGCGGGCTGCATTGCCCATCTTTCGGGCTGTGTCGGGATCGCGCGCCAGCTGCTCAAATGCGGTGGTCCAGGCCTCAGGCTCATCTGCAATCAGGCCGGTTTCCCCTGCGCGGATCACATGCGCCATATCGCTGACCGTACCAGCAATCGAGGGGACCCCGACCGAGGCAGCATCAATGACCCGCACGGCGGATTTGCAGCTGTTAAAGATATCATTTGCCAGCGGCATGATGGCGCAATCCGCCAGGGCCAATGTTTCAAGATAGCGCGCATAGGTGGTGAACGGGTGTGTTTCGACTTGCTTTTGCAAGTCTCTGTAGGAAATCCGTGTCGAAATGGCCCAGGATCATCAATCGCCGTTGGGGAGCAGCAGCGAGGAATGCAGAGACCTGCTCTTGGATGATGGCAAAATCGGCCTCATGCCCCTGCGACCCGCTGGCAAAGGCCAAGCGGAAGACACCGTCCTGCCTTTGGCGAGCCTGCGGCGCCTGGGCCTGAGCGCCAGCTTCCAGGGTGAGCGCATCGGCAAAGTTGCGGCGGATATGGACAGGACGTCTTGTGTAAAGTCGCGTGTGTTGCGCCATCCCGGGGGTCGAAACGGTAATCAGATCGGCCCCGTTCATCATGTCCAGGTAACGGGGCGCTTCGGAGAGAAAATGCAGCTTCATGGAGGCGGGCAGCGCTGACATATTCTGATAGGTCTCATAGGCAGAGACCGAGAACAATGGGTCGTCAAGATCATACAGAATTGGCAGCCGTAGCCGATGGGCTTCGTAGCGATACATCGAGGTGACGGGTGTGTTTTGCAGCCGGTATTCCATCAGATGCGTGGCATCCTGCAGGACTGAGACGCAGCGCGGTACGTCCTGGTAATGGGCATAGCCGACATCTACCCCTTGGGTCTCCCAGAAACCCGCCAGCTGTTCGACCCGGTATTTGCGGCACTGGGGCAGGTTCATATCTGCAATCAGCGCAATTTTGCGGCGTTGCCGCAGAACCGCCGGCGCCGGGGAAATGTGAAAGGCCTCCTTTTGGGCCAGGGTTTGCCAGACCTTGCCAAGGTACAT